>NZ_DKGR01000043.1:0-9986 GCF_002453335.1 Arsenicicoccus sp. UBA6765 | reverse complement strand
CACGGAAGCGTCAGAAGAGCCAAGTTTCCGCGATCGGGGTGCTCAGGTTTCCACCGAGACATGGCGTGCCTTCTGTCCACAGCTCGTGGGGGCTCGACGGCTTTCCTCGCCGTCATCCACAGGGCCGCCACGGGTGCGGACACTGCGCTCCGAGACGCGCGAGGGTGGCGGCATGCACGCGGCCACCGAGATCCCCGAGGAGGTGCGCGCCCTGGCCAGGCGGCGGCGCGGGGTCGTGACCTGGGCCGAGCTGGTCCGTCACGGTGTCGGACGACACGCGGTGCAGCGGATCCTCGCCAGGTACTGCCGGGTCCTGCCCGGCGTCTACTGCCTGGACGTGCCCGTGCACGTCCGCCCCGACACCCTCGACCTGGAGGTGCGGGCGTGGGCGGGCCTGCTCTACGCCGGAGAGGGTGCCGTGGTGGCCGGGCGGGCGGCGGCATACCTGTTTGGCCTGGAGGACACGGCGCCGGCGCTCATCCAGATCGCCGTCCCGGAGGCGCGGCGGGTGCGGGACCAGCCGGGGTTCCGGTTCACTCGGCACCGGCCGGGCGTGCTGGCCCAGCCGCTGCCGCGGTCGATGCCGGTGCTGCGCATCGAGGACGTCGTGCTGGACCTGGCGGGGCGCGGGAGCGACGGCTACGGGATCGGGCTGGTCACCAGGGCGTGCCAGCGCCAGCTCACGACGGCGGACCGACTGCTCGAGCGGCTGCGGGGGCGATCACGACATCGCCGGCGGGCGCTGCTCAAGGGTCTGCTCGAGGACGCGGCGGGCGGGACGACGAGCTTCCTGGAGCACGGCTACCTCACGCGGGTCGAGCGGGCGCACGGACTGCCGCCCACGCGACGCCAGCACGTGGTGCTCGAGACCGGTCATCGCAGCGACGGTGCGTATGTCGACGAGCGGGTGCTGCTGGAGCACGACCGGCGGGCCTTCCACGTAGAGGACGCCCGTGAGGCCGACCTCGCGCTCGACGCCGAGCACCTGGCGCATGGGTGGGTGACGGTGCGGACGACCTACCCCATGGTGTTTGCCGAGGCGTGCGCCACGGCACGACGTGTCTAGGACGTCCGGGTCGCCCGCGGGGGTGTGCCCGAGCTCAGTGCCTGCCCGGAGTGCCCGCTCGCCCGATGGTCGGCCAGGACGAGGCCGCTTGATGGGAGTCGCAACCACGAGGTGGCCGTGCATGTGGCCGGTAGTCGGCGTCGCATGCGCTCGGCGAGCGCGACTAGGCCGTTCGGGTTAGATTGGGAGAGTTCTCATGGGCGCCAGAGCTGGGGAGGTCGTTGTGCGACGAGCATCGAGACTGTCATCTGCGACAGGTCTGATCGCACTGCTGGTAGCGGCAGGGGGCTGCTCAGCCGGGCAGGTGCAGCAGACGACATCACCTTCGGCGAGTGCACCCTTGAGGGAGTCTACGTCCTCAGCACCAACAGCATCGGCGAACACGACCTCGACCGAGGCTGGGTCGGCGTCCGCGACGTCCATGACGCCAGCCGCCGTGTCGTCGGTCGACACAGGACCGACGTCCGGGTCCCCGTCCGAGTCCGAGACGGGGTTGCCGCCCATCAGCGCCGACGACCGAATCAGCCTCTCGCAGGTCTTTGCCAAGACGGATGGTTGGCAGGAGAACAAGTACAACTTCGCGGGCAAGGTCGGGGTGCAGGGCATGGCGAGCTTAGTGCAGGGATGCGGCAGCGACTCGTCCCAGGTGCAGTGGATCGAGCTGCGCCTGCAGAACAAGTTCACGGAGCTTGACTTCGACGTCTCACAATCAGACTCGTCGAAGAGCTCAGACCAGAGGCTGACGGCAGAGGTCGTCGCCAATGGTCAGCAAGTGGACATCGACACCGTGCCGTTCAACAAGATCAAGGCGTTCACGCGCATCAATCTGCGTGATGTCAACGCACTCAAGATCCGCCTCTTCCTGGACGACAAGGTGGAGGGCTGCTCGTACAAGGGCGGAGTGGAGGCCGTTCTGTCCAACGTCGTGGTCAGATGAGCGAGGACCCTCTCGAGCCGGCCCGGGGAGCTGGCCTGCTCCCGCCAGTCCAAGTCCAAGAGCGCTGGAGCGACCAGAAGAAGATCAGGTGGAACGTCATCGCGAGCATCTGCGCCGTTCTTACGGTGGTCTGGGGAGTCTTCATCTACTTCGTTCCCCCAGGAGGGGGCGTGACCACCACCGCAGGCAGCTCAGGGTCTACCACGGTGCCGTCGCCGACCTTGGCTGCGGCGACTCCTCCCCTACCAGAAACGGAGCCGCCAACTCCGCAAGGAATCGGCACGTGCCTTGGGGTTAGCGGACCGGTGGCGTGCGACTTGGAGCACCGCCGAGAAGTCATCAGTACGACGCCAGCGACTTGCGGTCCGAGCGAGCTGGCGTCCTACCTGGGCGGTACTGCAGGCGGTGACCCGCTGCGTAGCAGCATCTCGGTATCGGCGTCCGACGGGCGGTGCGTGGTCACTTTCCCGGCCTCGGTCCAGCAGTCGATGAGGGGTGCACTGCAGCGAGCCGAGGGTGCCTTCCTGCGTCTGTGCTACGACAATCGTTCGGGGACGCCTCTCGAGGTCGGATGTCATGACCCGCACACTCACGAGGTCGTGCGGGTGGACGACCCAGGTGCCGGCTCAGCACCGGGGTGTGACGCCGCCGCGGCCACCTTCATCGACGCGACGCACGATTCCTGGGGGATGGATCTCATGGCGGCCCCGACGACGATCGACGGACGCCGGGCATGCCTTGTGAGGCCGCGGGGCGACAGAGTCCTGACGTCGACCCTGCGTCGGGTTGGCACGCACACGCTCCCCCTGGCGTCGCTGTGATTTGGCGCTGCAGCGGATCGTGTTGCGCACCCGCGGGCGTTCTCCCCTGCTGATCCCCGAGGTCCTGGACCCTCCGGTTCGCCGGTTCGCCCGACACCCCGCAGATCGTGAGGGTTTCTCCCAACATCGCTTCCCACTCGTGCCACCGGGGTGTGTGATTGAGGGTGGGCTTTGATGGCGTTGAGGATCTGTTGGGCTGCTGGGGGAACGGGGTCGGCGGCGGTGTGTTCGTGGTCTGCGATGCGCTGACGCCCGACGAGGAGCCGCCGACGTTCCAGCCGATCCCCTGGCCAACGTCCCCGCCTCCGCCTGACCGGTGCTCACGAGATCGGGGCTGCTCCTGGTGATAGCCACCAGAAGCAGCCCCGATCTCGTGCGTTCGCCCCGTCCGGGCGGGTATGGCGGCTCGGCATACGAGCGTCTCTGGGCTCTCCCGGTCCGGCGAGACGGTATGACGACCCGCCCGGAGCAGGCCCTGCCGCCGTCAGTTCGCGACGGTGAAGCGCTCGCCGCGGTGGGCGGGGCGCTCGAGCTCGTCGATGAGGGCCACCGCGAAGTCCTCGGCGCTGACCTGGTCGCCGGCGGGCACGTCGAGCTCGACGGTGTAGCGCCCGGTCCGCTCGCCAGGCGCGATGACCGGCGCGGGGGCGAGCATCGTCCAGTCCAGCCCCTCGGCCGCGCGATAGAGGTCGAGCACGGCGGCGAAGGTGTCGGACTCGGGCTTGTACTCCGCGGGGAAGCCCGGGGTGTTGCGCAGCTGGGTGTCCCCGACCTGAAGCGCACCGGCTCCGCCGACGACGAGGAGGCGACCCTCGGGACGTGCCTCGATGAGCGCGCGGTGCGCGGCGAGGGTCGGCTCGTGGCTGCCGCCGTCTCGTGCCGGGGGCACCGCGATGACGGTCGCGTCGCTGTCGGCCATCTGGGCGATGACGACGTCGGTGTCGGACAGGTCGATGGTCAGGGCCTCGGCCCCGTCGACGGGAGTGCCGCGGCGCGATCCGGCGACGACCTCGTGGCCGCGGGAGAGTGCCTCCGCGACGACGCGCTGACCGACCATGCCGGTGGCCCCGATGACGGTGATCTTCATGTCTGCCTCCTGTGATGATGTGCTGCCTGGACCAACGATAGTATGGATGGGTAACCAAGTACCTCAAGGTAACCATCACCCCCAGGAGCAGATTCGTCGTGGACCCCCAGCCCCGCTTCGACGTCCTCGACCCCGGATGCCCCTCGCGCAGCGTGCTCCGCCACCTCACCGACCGGTGGACCCCGCTGGTGGTGGGGGTGCTCGCGGAGGGGCCTGCGCGCTTCGGCGAGGTCCGGGACCAGGTGGGCGGCGTCACCGCCAAGGTGCTCACCCAGACGCTGCGCTCCATGGAGCGGGACGGCCTCGTGAGCCGGCGCGCCCAGCCGACGATGCCGCCGCGGGTGGACTACGAGCTGACCACGCTGGGGCTGACGCTCGTCGAGCCGCTGGACGCGCTGCGCGGCTGGGCGGAGCAGCATGCGGGCGAGGTGCTGGAGGCGCGCTCGTCCTACGACCTGGGCCCTGCGCCGGCGCTTGACGGCGGCTGACCGCTCGCGGCGACGTCCCCCAGATCGTGTGGGTCTGGACCATCATTCCTCGCCCAGACCCTCACGATCAGGACAGGACCCAGCTGTCGGGGGTCTCGCGGATCACCCGGTCCGCGCGCGACCGGGTCGCCCGGATCAACTCGGCATTGACCCCGTCGACCTCGTCCACCCAGGCCCGTGCCGCTGCGGCCGGCTTGCCAAAGGCCGTATGCCGGGCGACCAGCCGCTCGCGGCGCACCGCGTCGTCGAGCTCGACCCACCACACCTCGTCGCACGCGGCGCGCGCCTGCTCCCACCCCGGCAGCAGGAGGTAGTTGCCCTCCGAGACGACGACGCGCGCCGCCGCCTCCACGACCAGGGCCGCTGCGAGGGGCTGCGCCAGCTCGCGCTCGAAGCCGGGCACGTAGACGTCCCCGTCGGCAGTGCTGACCCGGGCGAGGGTGGCGGCGTACCCGTCCCGGTCGAAGGTCTCGGGCGCTCCCTTGCGCTCGCGCAGGCCCAGCCGGTCGAGCTGCGCGTCGGCGAGGTGGAAGCCGTCCATCGGCAGGTGCGCCGCGAAGCCCTCGCCGTGCCGGGCGCGCAGCGCGTCCAGGAGGGCCAGCGCCAGCGTGGTCTTGCCGGCGCCGGGCGCCCCCGTGATTCCGAGGCCGAGTCGCCGGCCCCCGCCCGGGCCGCGCTCGCCCGAGCCGGGCCCGCCAAGCCCCTCGACGAGCGTCTCGACGAGCTGCGAGAGGGTGGCGGTCGTCATACGGGACCACCCGGGTGAGCGGTCGAGTCCGGCCGCCCCCCAACCCGGCTCACCAGATCTCGAACGACCCGCGGAACACCCGGGCGGCGTCGTCCTCGGTCACCTCCTTGGGGCAGGCGCTGAGCAGGCGCTGCTGCTTCATGGTGCCGGTGACCAGGTCGTCAACATCCGCGTCGCTATAGCCGACGGCGCCGAGCCCGTTGGGCAGCGCGATGTCGCGCATCAGGCGGGACAGCACGGTCGGCAGCAGGTCGGCCGGGTCGTCGGTCATCGGGGCGTCCGGGTCGAGCATCCGGGCGGCCTCGACGTGCCGGTCCGGGTTGGTGTCGAAGGTGAACCGAAAGGCTTCCGGCGCCGTCAGCGACACCGACATGCCGTGCGGCACCATCGGCTCGTCCCCCGCGTAGTCGTCGGGGTGGAAGTCCTTGACCTGCCCCGCGATCGGGTAGGCATTGGCGTGCGGCAGGTGCACCCCGGCGTTGCCGAAGCCCATCCCCGCGAAGGTCGCTGCGAGCGCCATGTCATAGCGCGCGTCCTCGTCGTCGCCGTGATGCACCGCCTGGCGGAAGGCGTGCGAGAGCAGCTGCAGCGCGCGGCTGCACCACATGTCCGAGACCGGGTTGGCGCCGCAGTACGGCACGCGCTGCTCGGGCTGCTTGCGGGGGTAGGCGGCATACGGCTTGGCGGTCCAGCTCTCGAGCGCGTGGCACAGGATGTCCATGCCGGCGCTCGCGGTGACCCCCGCGGGCTGGGTCAGGGTCAGCCGCGGGTCCACGACGGCCAGGGTGGGGCGCAGCCGCGCGTGGCTGATCCCCGTCTTGACCTTCTGCGCGAGCACGTCGAGCACGCAGATGGTAGTGCTCTCGGCGCCCGTGCCGGTGGTGGTGGGGACGGCCACGAGCGGCATGAGCGGGTTGACGGGGTCGCGGCCCTCGCCGACGGGCACGTTGACGTAGTCCATGAGCTCGCCGGGGTTGGTCATCAGCAGGTTGATGGCCTTGGCGGTGTCGATGCTCGACCCACCACCGACCGCGACGTAGGCGTCGTAGGGGCCCTGCGCGCGGGCGTGGTCGATGGCCTCCTGCAGGCTCGCATCGGTCGGCTCCACGTGCACCTGGTCAAAGACGTCGGCCCGTATGTCGAACCGGGCCATCTGCTCGGCAACGCGCTGCGGGGTGCCGGTGGCGGCGATGCCGGGGTCGGTGACGACGAGGACGCGCTTGGCGCCCGTGAGGGACAGGTCGTAGCCGATCTCCTCCGACGCGCCGAGCCCGAACTTGAGCTGGGGGGCGCCGTACGTGAAGACGGTCTCCTGGTGCGCGTGCTCGCTCACTTGATCGCCACCGGGTTGACGGGGGTGCCCGCGGCCTTGGCGACCTTGAGCGGCGCCGCGACGTAGAAGAAGGTGAACTGGCCGTCCTCGGCGCAGTCCGCGGCGAGCTCCTCCAGGTCGCAGATCTCGGTGAGGGCGACGCCGAGGTTGCGCATGAGCGCGCAGTGAAGCGGGAGCGCGACGCCCGAGCCCGGGTCGTAGGTGACCTCGTTGGCGATGGTGTCGGTCGCGAGGTTGGGGATCTCCATGTCCTGGAACCACTGGGCGAGCTCGAGCGAGTAGGTCAGGCCCGGCTCGCAGAAGTCGTCGTAGAAGGCGTCACCCTTGTCGAAGAAGTGCTTGAGGTAGTTGGTGCGCACCACGAGGATGTCGTGCTTCTCGATCGGGGTGCCCTGCGCCTCCGCGCACGCGACGAGGTCCTCGTGGGTGAACGTCTCGGCCGGGTCCAGGGCCTCCTTGCCGCGCCACCGCGCGATGTCGAGCAGGATGCCGCGGCCGGCCACGCCCCGCTCAGCGATCGGCATGATCGACGCCTTGTCGAGCCCGCCGACGGTGGTGTCGGCGTCGTAGCCGTTCCAGATCTTGCCGTCGTACCAGAGGTGGCCGAGGGCGTCATACTGCGTCGATCCCTGCAGGAAGGCGTCGAGCTTGTCGTCGGCGTAGTGCAGGCCGCCGGGGTACTCGGGGCCGCCTGCGCCGTCGTACCAGTTGGACTCGTCGAGGATCTGGGTGCGCACCGCGGGGGTGCGGCCGGGCCAGACCGGGTCGCCCTTGGGGTCGCCGATCATGCGCTGCAGCGTGAAGACGCGGCCGGTCCTGACGCTGCCGATCCCGCGCATCACCTCGCCCGGGGTGAGGTAGTTGAGGGCGCCGACCTCGTCGTCGGGACCCCACTTGCCCCAGTTGCTGGGGGCGTCCTTGAGCACCTCGTTCATCGAGGGTGCATCGGTCATCGTCGTCCTCCTGCACTGAGGGGTGGGCGCCTCGTCGCGGCCCTACGCACCAGTAGACCCCGTCGGCCCGGACACCGCTACTCCGGGATCAGGGCGTATGCCGGGGCCCGCCGCGCGACCCCGTGACGTGCTGGCGCCGTGGGGCAGCGCGTGGGCTAGCGTCCGGGCTAGTCACTCCGGGCCATCTTTCAGGTCATCGAGGCACCTGGCGCGCACGAGGGTGGACCCGTCACGCAGGATGAACCCGTCGTGACCTCCCGACGACACCGACCACCCGAAGGGCCCACCCCGCATGTCCGCTGCCTCTGTCTCCGCCTCCGCCTCTGCCGTGCTGGCTGCGGCCCTGGCCGTGTCTGTCGTCCCCGCCTCCGCTGCCTCGGCCGCTCCGGCCGCCGCGCCGCCCCCGCCGCCGCTGCAGCTGGCGAGGTTCCAGGCCGACGCGGGTGGCACCAAGGTCAAGGACGACAAGAAGAACGTCAACGGGGAGTACCTCCAGGTGCGCAACACCTCCGCGAAGGCGATCAACGTCACCGGCTACTGGTTCCGTGACACCCACGGGAACCGGTTCGTCTTCCCGCGGGGGTCGGTGATCGGGGCCCGCACGACCGTCACGGTCTACACCGGCGTGGGCACCAACCGCGGCGCCGCGTTCTACTGGAAGCAGGGCTTCCACAAGTGGAACAACACGGGCGACATGGCCAGCCTCCACTCCCCCAAGAACGTCCGGCTGGACGTGTGCACCTACACGAAGAACGTCGCCGGGTTCGTCAGCTGCTGACCTGCTCGAGGCGAGCCGTAATGCGTGGGCGCCGCGTCCCGGCTGCGCCTACCACCGACGCATCTCCTCACGTCTGACAGCGGTGGTCCACGACGCCGACGACCCCGACCGCCGCGCCCGCTTCTGGGGCGCCCTGCTCGGGCGCACCGACGCGCCCGACCCCCGTGGTCCGCTGCACGCTGCAGACGCCGAGTGGTCAGGTGCCGTTGTCCGTGTAGGTCAGGCGCACGCCGTCGGTGGTCAGGAGGTTAGGCATGGATCTCCTTCAGGGGTCGGCTGTGCCCTGGGTGGCGCACCACGGGGAGAGGTCACGAGGATGACCCCGACGCAGGATCCGCTGTCAACATCTGAGCCACGGGTTCGCGTGGGTGGTCGGGCCAGTCCCGGCGATCAGGCCGTATGCCGAACTGCCCCCCATCCAGACTGGGGAATATGCGCTGGTCATGCCACTTGGCATAGTCATTATGGATCATCTCTGATGGCCAACATCGCAACTCGCAGCGGATGACACGGGCGGGCGCACATAATAAGTCGCTGGGGTTTTCGCCTCAGTTGGCGAGACGACCCCCCACATCGAGAGTTGGCCGACGTGATCAAGTACGCTAAGCCCCTCAGTCTGGCGTTGTTCATACCGCTCATCGCCGCTTGTGGCTCGCTGGGCGGGACGTCCGGCTCGATGAAAACCGTCACTGCGTCGCCTGCACCCGCCACCGTCACAGTGACAGCGACGGTGACGGCGGGTGGCGCCCCAACTGGGGAACCAACATCGACGCCCACGGCCGCGCAGGCTGAGGCGCCGGATGATCCGGGCGACGGTCACGGCATGAAAATGGGAACCGCCTTCCCCTTCAACAACACCTCGCGTCTCGATAGCTCAGAGACGGGCCAGGGGACGGTCACAGTGATCGCAGTGAAGGACAGGGACCGGTGCGCTGATTCATATTGCTCGGTGGAGTCGGGAAAGCGCCTGTTCTCGATCCAAGTGAAGTACACGGGGACAAAGGGCGAAGTGCCCTACAACCCGTTCAACTGGTCCTTGGTGGACTCCGAGGGTCAGCAGTACAACGAAGGCTTCTTCCAGGATGTGGCAATGGGGCCGAAGCTCAACAGCGGCGATCTGGGTGCGGGTCGTACGGTCAAGGGTGTCGTCTCGTACGAGGTCCCGAAGGCCGCCAAGATCGTTAGCGTGGACTTCTCGAACATCGGTGACTGGAAGGTCGAGTAGCAGGGAGGCGGCCGCGCCTTGGCATTGCGGGTGGGGCGAGGCGCGCTGCTCGGCCGTTCCGCCGGTTGCGCCATCCGCCTCCGGCCTGCCTACGCAGCACCCCTTGATCTCCGCCTTCGTTGACCACGGCGGCCGACTTGCTGGCGTCGACCTGATGTGTACGTTATGCCGTACGCTGGATGTGGAGGGTGGTCCCATGACCGCAGTGAGCGCTACATCTGCGCGCGCCAGCCTGTACCGCCTGATCAACCAGGTCAACGAAGACTCCGAGCCCCTCACCATCACCGGGCAGCGCGGCAACGCCGTCCTGGTCGGGGAAGCGGACTGGAAGGCCATCCAGGAGACGATCTACCTGGAGACCGTGCCTGGATATGCCGAGTCGATCCGGCAGGCCCGCGCCGAGGGCGTCGAGGCGGGTTCGACAGAGCTCGACTGGTGAGAGGCTGGCGGCTGGTCTACTCGCGCCAGGCGCAGAAGGATGCCAAACATCTCGCGGCCTCGGGCCTCAAGCCCAAGGCCCAGCGACTCCTTAAGCCTCGATCCACCGATG
>NZ_DKGR01000042.1:0-5733 GCF_002453335.1 Arsenicicoccus sp. UBA6765 | reverse complement strand
CACCTCGAGGTAGGACATGCCCTGATTCTATCGAACGCGTGTTGGGAACAACAGATCTAGTCACCTGGCTGCGCGGACTTTCACCCCCCGCACCCAGGCGACCCCGCACCGCACCCCCGCCCGTCCAACTCCGTTGACCGACAGTCACATTCACGCCACGCCGTCTCGCGCTGCCGAACCCGTCTCGCGTCGCCGCACCCGTCTCGCGTCGCCGCACCCGTCTCACCCTGCAGCACGAGACACCCTCGCCAGCCCGAGCACACCCCAACCACCCACCCGCCACGCCTCACGTCACCACACCCGTCTCACCCTGCAGCACGAGACACCCACGGCACCCTGAGCGCAGCCGCACGCCGGGGCCGCACCCGCCGCGAGCGCGAACGGCGGGGTGAATCAGGACGAGACGAGGCGAGAGACACGACCCGGCTCGAAGTACGCGTCCGCCGCCAGCCGCACGGCGCCGGCCAGGCCGGACCGCCCGCCGAGAAGCGTCGTCCGCAGGCTGAGGGTCTGCAGGGCATACTCCCCCGCCCCCTCGTCGAGCGCCCGGCGCAGCGGTGCCATCAGGACGCCCCCCGCCCCGGAGAGTGCGCCACCCACGACGACGGTCGTCGGGTTGAGCAGCCGCACGACCTCGGCGAGGGAGCGCCCGAGCGCCTCGCCCACCTCGCCGACCAGCTGGCAGGCCAGCGGGTGACCGTCCTCGACGAGCGACACGAGGTCGAAGCTCGTCCTGGCCTCAACCCCGTGCGATGCCAGCCGGTCTCGCACGACATACCCGCTGGCGACGTCCTCGAGGCGACGCAGGCGACCGTCCGGCCCGGGCAGCGTCAGCACGCCCACTCCGCCACGCTCGCCGCGATAGACCCGCCCGTCGAGGACGAACGCGCAGCTGATGCCCATGCCGACCCGCAGGACCACGGTGTGGTCGCCGGCCCCGAGCGCGGCGTGCTCGGCGACCGCCATGGTGTTGACGTCCCGGTCGACGACCTGGACGTCGCCGCGGATCGTCAGCAGGTCCGTGAACCTGACTCCCTCCCAGGCGCTCTCGCGCAGCGGCGCCCCGATGAGGCCGGTTCGCACGTCGACCGGCCCGGGCACGCCGACCCCCACCGCCCGCACGTCCGCGGGCGAGCGGCCGATGCCTGCCAGGAGGGAGGCGATCCGACCGTCGGCCCACGCCGCCACCCCCGCGGGGCCGGTGGGCAGCCCGATGTCGGCGCCGTCCTCGGCGAGGAAGCGACCAGCCATGTCGGTGATCCCGACGCGGGTATAGGCACCACCGACGTCGAGGCCCACGACCAGCCCGAGGTCGTCGTCGACCGCGAAGGTCTCGGCGGGCCGACCACCCTCGCTGGCCCCGAGCCCTCGGCTCACGACGAACCCGGCGGCGAGCAGCTCGTCGAGCCGCTTGCCGACCGTCATGCGTGCCCAGCCGAGTCCGTCGACGAGCCCGCGCCGGGTCGCCGGTCCGTGCTCGCGCAGGTGCGCGAGCACCTCGCCGGCACCGGTCTCGGTCGCAGCCATCGGCGCACCTCCTCGCCCGCGGTCCGCCGGGAGCCTTCGATGCGCCAGGCGTCGACGCGGCACCACGACACGGACTCGATCGCGTCAGACCAGGTCGGCCGGACCTTTTGAGCATAGCTGCACCAAAGCCCCTGGCGCCGGAGGTCGCTGCCGGAGGTCGGTGGCGCAGGTCAGCGCCGGCGAGGTCAGCGGCGGCGAGGTCAGCGGCGGAGGTAGTGACCGACAGGCCGGCCGTGCACGCGGTCGACCGTGATCGGCACGGCGAAGATCTCCTCCAGCAGGCCCTCGCGCATCACCTCGTCCGGGCTGCCCGCGGCGACGACCCGGCCGTCGCGCATGGCGACGATCCGGTCGGCGAAGGCGGCGGCCGCGTTGAGGTCGTGCACGACCACCACGACGGTCTTGCCCAGCTCGTCCACGGCGCGCCGCAGCAGCCGCAGGATCCCCAGGGCGTGCCGCATGTCGAGGTTGTTGAGCGGCTCGTCGAGCAGGACGTAGTCGGTGTCCTGGGCGATGACCATGGCGATGAGCACCCGCTGCCGCTGACCGCCGGACAGCTCGTCGACGAACCGGTCGGCGAGGTCCTCCAGGTCCAGGTAGTGCAGCGCCCGGTCCACGTGCTCCACGTCGATCGGCCGCAGCCGCCCGCCGCAGTGCGGGAACCGCCCGAAGCCCACCAGGTCCCGCACCCGCAGGCGCACCGCGAGGTGATGCTCCTGACGCAGGATCGCGAGTCTCCTTGCCAGCACCGAGGACTCGCAGCGGGCGACGTCGAGGTCGTCGACGCGCACCTCGCCCCCGTCGGCAGGCAGCAGGCGGGCGACGATCGAGAGCAGGGTCGACTTCCCTGCGCCGTTGGGCCCGACCAGGCAGGTCAGTCCGCCGGTGGGCAGGTCGAGGGTGACCCGGTCGACGACGGTGGTGCCGTCATACGACTTGGACACCTCCCGTATGGCGATGCCCGAGGTGGTCGCGGTGTCCTGGTGGACGGCGGTGGAGGTCATGCGCGGGCCCTTCGCAGGAGGAGGACGAGGAAGGTGACGCCGCCGAGGAGCTCGACGACGAGGGAGAGGGAGCCTTCGAGGCCGAGGGCCTTCTCCAGGACGAGCTGGCCGCCGACGAGGGTGACGACGGCAGCACCGCAGGCGGCGGGGACGACGTGGGCGTGCCGATGGGTCCCCACCGTCTGGTAGGCGAGGTGGGCGACCAGCAGGCCGAAGAAGCTGGTGGGTCCGACGAGCGCGGTCGCCGCGGCCACGAGGAGCGCCACCAGGGCGAGGACCGCGAGC
The DNA here is from genome assembly GCF_002453335.1 of Arsenicicoccus sp. UBA6765. Lineage (NCBI taxonomy): Bacteria > Bacillati > Actinomycetota > Actinomycetes > Micrococcales > Intrasporangiaceae > Arsenicicoccus > Arsenicicoccus sp. UBA6765. Next base: position 2,917 of record NZ_DKGR01000042.1, on the reverse strand, counting down.
TGGCCGCGCCGGTGGTCGAGGCCGAGGGACACGGCGATGTCGCGGCCGAGCGCGAGGACGTCGAGGCGTCCCGCGCGCCAGATCGTCCAGGCCGCCGCGAGCGCGACGATCACCGCGGTGACGCCCACGAGCCGCAGGTCGGCGCCGTGGAAGTCGGCGAAGAAGCGGTCCTGCAGCACGATGAACTCGGTCGGGTCCATCGCGCGTTGCATCAACGTGGACAGCGCTCGGAAGAAGCCGCCGATCACCACGCCGACCAGGACGACCATGTGCAGGCTGCGCCCGAGGCCGACGAGCAGCCACCGGTAGAGCGCGACGGCGAGCAGGGTCATGGCGGTCGCCTGCCAGGCGAAGCTCGAGACCGGGTCGAGGGTCAGGCTGCCGGTGACGCCGAGCAGCACCACCGTGCCGGTCTGGACGAGCAGGTAGAGCGCGTCGAAGCCCATGATCGACGGCGTCAGGATCCGGTTGGCGGTGACCGTGTGGAACAGCACGGTGGCCAGGGCGACGCCGACACCGACGACGGTCATGGTCGCGAGCGTGGTCAGGCGTCGCGGGAGGATGAATTCCAGGGTGGTCTGGTCGATCGTCCTCAGGTCCAGGCCCCAGAGCACGTATGCCGTCGCGGCTGCCGCCGCGAGGGCCCACCACCCGGCGACGCGCAGGCCGGGCGCCCGGCGCCACCCCCCGCAGCTGCGACGCGTGGCCGCCGCCTCGACCTGCCGCCTCCAAGGCTCGACGGGCTCGACGGGCGCGATGGGCTTGTCCGTGAGGGGTTCAGCGGACACCGCGGACCCCCTTGAGGAGCATGGCGAGGAAGGCCCCGGCGCCGACGACCCCGAGGATCGTGCCGATGGGGAGCTCGTGCGGGGCGACGAGCGTCCGGGCGAGCAGGTCGCAGAGCAGCACCAGGGTGGCGCCGCCGATGGCGACCCAGGGGACGCTGCGGCGGGCGTTGCCGCCCATCGCGAGCACGACGATGTTGGGGACGACCAGGCCGATGAAGCCGAGCATGCCGACGGTGACCACGACCGCGGCCGTGGTGACGGCGACGATGCTCATCCCGATCGCCATGGTGCGGCGGTAGTCGAGGCCAAGGTTGGTGGCCACGTCCTCCCCGAGGCCGGCGACCGTGAACCGGTCGGCGACCACGACCGCGAGCGCCGTGAGCACGCCCGCCAGCCAGAGCAGCTCGTAGCGGCCCTGGATCGTGGCGGAGAAGTCTCCGGTCATCCAGGCGGAGAGGCTCTGGATCAGGTCGTAGCGGTAGGCGACGAACGTGGCGACAGCACCGACGATCCCGGACAGCACGAGCCCGATGAGCGGCACCACGAGCACGTCGCGGATGGTCACGGCGCTCACGAGTCGCAGGAACACGGCCGTGCCGGCGAGGGCGGCCACGGCGGCGACCGCCATACGGGCCAGAACCGGGGCATCGGGCCAGGTGAGGGCCATGACGAGCAGCCCGAGGCTGGCGAACTCCATGGTCCCCGTCGTCGACGGCTCGACGAAGGGGTTGCGGGTGAGCAGCTGCATGATCAGGCCGCACACCGCGAGCCCGGCACCCGCCAGGACCAGGGCGATCGTGCGCGGGAAGCGACTGATCGCGAGCAGGTCCAGCGCCTCCCCGCGACGCGCGGGGTCGAGCAGCGCCCCCGGTGACACGTCGGCGACGCCGACGAAGAGCGAGCAGGCCGCGAGGATCCCCACGGCGACCACCCCGCCGAGCAGCAGAGCTGCCTGGCGGGGTCGCTGCCTCGTCGGTGCGGGCGGGGCGGGCGTCGTCACAGCCCTGCCGCGACCTCGTCGACCATGGCCGACAGGTTGTCCAGCCCGGTGCCGGTGACGTACCAGCGCTGGCCGTCCAGGTAGGTGATCTTGTTTCCGGCACCCGCCGGGGTGGCCTTGACCAGCGCGTTGTCGAGGACCTCCTTGGCGGCCTTGCCGCTCTCGCCGATCGCGGCGTCGCGGTCGACGACGAAGAGGTGGCCGGGGTTGGCGGCCTTGATGTACTCGAAGCTCGCCGCCATGCCGTGGCGGTCCTCGGTCATCTTGGCCGCGGTGGGCTTGACGCCGAGGGCGGTGTGGATGAGGCCGAACCGGGACTGCGGGCCGAACGCGCTGACCTTGCCACCGCTGGTCATGAGGATCAGGCCGGTGCCGGCGCCGGCCGCCTTGGCCTTGGTCGCGGCGACCTTGGTGTCGACAGCGGCCAGCTTGGCCTTGACCTCGGCCTCCTTGCCGAACACCTGGCCGAGGGAGGTGTTCACCTTCTTGACGCCCTCGAAGAAGTCGCCCTTGGACGACACGGTGGTGTCGATGGTCGGCGCGATCTTGGCGAGGTCCTTGTACTTCGCCGCAGAGCGGCCGCCCACGACGATGAGGTCCGGCTTGTCGGTCGCGAGCTTCTCCAGGTCCGGCTCGAACATCGTGCCCAGGTTGGCGTACTTCTCGGCCTTGTACTGCTGCAGGAAGGCGGGGAGGCCCTGCTTCGCGAGGCTCTTGACGGAGTCGCCCGCGCCCATGGACGTGATGCTGTCGAGGGCGCCCATGTCGAGCACGGCGACCTTCTTCGGCTGCACGGGGACCTGGGTGGTGCCCTGGGCGTGGGTGATGCTCACGGTCCTGGCGCTGTCGGACGCGGCTGCCGACCCCGACGAGCCGGAGCCCGCGGTGGCCGAGCCGCACGCGGCCGTCGACAGGGCGACCGTGGCGAGGATCGCGGTGCGGGCGGGGGTGAGCAGGCGGGACGACATGGTGCTCCGATCGACAGAACCGATGAGAAGGATAGGCAAACCTTAGTTAGGTCTTCCTTCCCTGCACAACCCGCCCCCGCCGTCGCGCCACGAGACCTGCCTCACACCCGCCCCCGGTGAAGGCATCGACCGGCCTTCGTCGGAAGTTGTCAACCTGTCTT
>NZ_DKGR01000031.1:12883-13566 GCF_002453335.1 Arsenicicoccus sp. UBA6765 | reverse complement strand
CGCCCGGGCGGCCGCGCGGCTCGGCGCCCGCCGCCCGCCGCTGGGCCGCGCGGTGTGGGACCGCACCAACCACGCCGGCCGGACGGTCACCCTCCTCGAGGGCCCCGCCTGGGCCCTGGGCGCGGTCGTCCCGCTCGCGATCCACCGATCGCCGGCCGCCCGCGCAGGGCTGCTCGCCACCACGGCCGCAGCGTCGCTGGGCGCCCTCGACGACCACGTCGGCAGCACCGCGGTCAAGGGTCTGCGGGGCCACCTCGCCGCGCTGCGTCGTGGCGAGCCGACCACCGGCGTGGTCAAGATCGTCGGCCTGGCCGCCACCGGTGTCCTCGCCACCGCCCTCATCGACCGGCCGCGGTGGGGGAGCGCTCGTCCGGGGGCCGCCGAGCTGCTCGGGCTCCTCGTCGGTGGGGCCGTCGTCGCGGGTGCCGCCAACCTCGTCAACCTCTTCGACCTGCGGCCCGGGCGAGCCCTCAAGGTCGTCCTGCTGACCGCGCCGCTCACCGCGACGCTCGGCCCCGGCCGTGACCAGGTCGGCCCTCCAGCTCGCACCCGCGACGCCGCGACCCTCGCGAGCGCGGCCGTCGGCGCCTCCCTCGGTCTGCTCCCGGACGACCTCGCCGGGCGCTCGATGCTGGGCGACACGGGGGCCAACGCCGCCGGGGCGCTGCTCGGCACGGCGGTGG
>NZ_DKGR01000031.1:0-12644 GCF_002453335.1 Arsenicicoccus sp. UBA6765 | reverse complement strand
CGGCACGGCGGTGGTCGCCGGGTGCCGGCTCCCCGGGAGGGCCGCGGCGCTCGCCATACTGACCGGTCTGGTGCTGGCCAGCGAGCGGGTGAGCTTCACCGCTGTGATCGAGGCGAGCCCGGTGCTGCGCGCCGTCGACGCGTGGGGCCGCGCCACGTGAGCGCCCGCGCGGTGCGGGGGATCGCGGCGGCCAGCGGACTGATCGCCGTCCTGACCCTGCTGGCGCGGATCGTGGGGTTCGGCCGGTGGCTGACCTTCTCCGGCCAGGTCGGGGCGGGGTGCGTCGGCACGGCCTACTCCGCCGCCAACACCGTGCCCAACGTCCTCTACGAGGTCGCCGCCGGGGGAGCCCTGGCGGCGGTCGCGGTGCCCGTCGTGGCCGGCTACCTCGCGGACGACGACCACGAGCGCGCCGACCAGGTCGTCTCGGCCCTGCTGGGCTGGGCCTGCGTGATCCTGGTGCCCCTCGCCGTCGTCCTGGCCCTCGTGGCGGATCCCGTCGCGGGCTTCCTGCTGCCGGACGAGGCGTGCGCGTTGCAGCGGGAGCTGGCCACGCGGATGCTGTGGTGGTTCGCCCCGCAGATCCCGCTCTACGGCATCGGCGTCGTCGCGGCGGGAGCCCTGCAGGCCCGCCGGCGGTTCGCCTGGCCCGCCCTCGTCCCCCTGCTGTCCAGCCTCGTCGTCATCGGCGCCTACGTCGCCTACGGCCGTATGGCGCCCCCCGGCGCCACGGGCGCGACGCTGCCGGACGGGGCCCTGGTGGCGCTCGCGGGCGGCACGACGCTCGGGGTGGTGACGCTGAGCCTGCCGCTGCTGATCCCCTTGTGGCGCAGCGGTGCTCGGCTGCGCCCGACCCTGCGGCTGCCCGACGGTGCGGGGCGCCGGGTGCGCCGGCTCGCCGCCGCCGGGATCGTCGCCCTGCTCGCCCAGCAGGCCGCCGTGCTGGCGACCGTGTGGATCGCCGACCACCGCGGCGGGACGGGCGTGCTCAACGTCTACCAGTACGTCCAGGCGGTCTACGTCCTGCCCTACGCCGTGCTCGCCGTGCCGGTGGCGACGGCGGTGTTCCCCTCGCTGACGCAGGGTGGGGGAGAGCGCGCGCCGGTCGCTCCCGAGGTCTCCGCCCGCCTGTCGCGCTCGGTGCGCGTGGTGGCGCTGTCGGGCTCGCTCGGGGCCGCCGTCCTCGTGGCGGCCGCACCCGCGGTCGGGCGGTTCTTCGCCGCCATCGACGCCGGCCGGCACCACGGCCAGGGGCCCGACCTCGTGACCACCGTCGACCTCGGCCTGACCGCGTTCGCGCCGGGGCTGCTCGGCTACGGCCTGGTCGCGCTCCTGACCCGCGCGCTCTACGTCCGTGGGCGCCCGTCCGTCGCCGCCGGCTGGGCGGCGGCCGGGTGGGCCGTGGCGGCTCTCGTGCCGTTCGCCCTCACCGCCGGGGACGCGACCGCGGCGTCCACGATCACCGCCCTCGGGGTGGCGAGCAGCATCGGGATGACGCTGGCGGGGCTGGGGCTGCTCGTGGCCGTGCGTCAGGCCTGGGGGACCGGGGCCACCGCCGGGCTGTCCAGGGGGGTGGCCGGAGCCGTCCTCGCCATACCGCTGGCCGGCGTCGCCGGGCGGCTCGTCGCCGGCTGGTGGCCCGACTCGAGCGCCTCGGGCGCCGGGCACATCGCCGGGCACGTCGCCCTCGGTCTCGCGAGCGGGGCGGTCGCGCTCGCCGTCTGGGTGGGTGTCGCCGCCGTCACCGATCGCGCGGGCGTGCGGTCGCTCGTCGGCGCTGTCCGGGGGGCGGTTCGTCGGGGCGGTTGATCCCCGTTCGTGGTGAACTACTGCCATGCGCATCCTCCTGGTCATGGGTACGAGCTCCGGCGGCATGGGGCGGCACGTCCACGGACTCGTCCAGGGTCTCGTCGCCCGTGGGCACGACGTGATGGTCGGGTGCCCGCAGTCGGCCGACGAGCTGTTCGACTACAGCTCCACCGGCGCCCGCGTCGTCCACCTGCCCATCTCGGACCGGCCGCACCCCGCCAACGACCTGCGCGCCCACCAGACGCTGCGGGCCCTCATCGACGGCGCGGACGTCGTCCACGCGCACGGGCTCCGCGCCGGGGCCCTGTGCTCCCTGGCCCGCACCGGCCACCTGGCCCCGCTGATCGTGACCCTGCACAACGCCACGCCCGACAGCTCCTGGCTCGGCGGGGTCTACAACACCCTCGACCGGCTCGTCGCCAGCAAGGCCGACCTGGTCCTCACGGTCAGCCGTGACCTCGAGGAGCGCCAGCGCGAGCTCGGCGCCCGCCGCGTCGAGCACGCCGTCATCCCGGCGCCCGCGTTCTCCGGGGCGCGCACCGACCGGGCCACCGTGCGGCAGCAGCTGGGCGTCGACGACGGCACCACCCTGGCCGTCGTCGTGGCCCGCCTCACCACGCAGAAGGGCCTGCCCGTCCTGCTCGACGCGGCCGCCCGGCTCAAGGACAGCGGGATCCGCTTCGTCATCGCCGGCGAGGGCCCGATGCGGCACGACCTCGAGACCGACATCGCCGAGCGCGACCTGCCCGTGCGGCTGCTCGGTGACCGCCGCGACGTGCCGGACCTGCTCGCCGCCGCCGACCTCGTCGTCAGCTCCGCCAACTGGGAGGGGCAGCCGCTGGCCCTGCAGGAGGCGCTGGAGGCCGGCGCCGCCATCGTCGCGACCGACGCGGGCGGCACCGCGGCGGTGGTCGGGTCGGCCGGCGTGCTGGTCCCCGTCGGCGACGCCGAGGCGCTCGCGGACGCGGTGGCGCGCGTGGCGCAGGACCCCGCCGAGCGCGAGGACCTGCGGGCGCGTGCCCTGGCCCGGGCCGAGGCGCTGCCCACGCAGGACGACGCGATCGACGCCGCCCTGTCGCAGTACTCCCTGTGCGTCGAGGACACCCGCCGCTGAGACGCCGGCGGTCGTCATACGGCCTGTCGTCCCGAGGTCACGGAATGATGACGTACCATCGAACTCCGTGGTGGACACCAAGCACATCTTCGTGACCGGAGGCGTTGCCTCTTCGCTCGGCAAGGGGCTCACGGCCTCCAGCCTCGGACATCTGCTCCGCGCTCGTGGTCTGCGCGTGACGATGCAGAAGCTCGACCCCTACATCAACGTCGACCCCGGCACGATGAACCCCTTCCAGCACGGCGAGGTCTTCGTCACCGAGGACGGGGCCGAGACCGACCTGGACATCGGTCACTACGAGCGCTTCCTCGACGTCAACCTCGTCGGGCGCGCCAACGTCACGACCGGCCAGGTCTACAACAACGTGCTGGCCAAGGAGCGTCGCGGGGAGTACCTCGGCGACACGGTCCAGGTGATCCCGCACATCACCAACGAGATCAAGGACCGGATGCGCGAGCCCGCGACGCTGGGCAAGGACGCGCCGGACATCATCATCACCGAGATCGGCGGGACCGTCGGCGACATCGAGTCGCTGCCCTTCCTCGAGGCCGCCCGCCAGGTCCGCCACGAGATCGGCCGCGACAGCAGCTTCTTCCTCCACGTGTCGCTCGTGCCCTACCTCGCCCCCAGCGGAGAGCTCAAGACCAAGCCCACGCAGCACTCCGTCGCCGCGCTGCGCCAGGTCGGCATCCAGCCCGACGGACTGGTGCTGCGGGCCGACCGCGAGATCCCCGAGGGCATCAAGAAGAAGATCTCGCTCATGTGCGACGTCGACGCCGAGGGCGTGTGCGCCTGCGTCGACGCCCCCTCCATCTATGACATCCCCAAGGTCGTCCACCGCGAGCAGCTCGACGCCTATGTCATCCGCCGGCTCGGGCTGAAGTTCCGCGACGTGAGCTGGAAGGACTGGGACCAGCTGCTGCGCCGCGTCCACGAGCCTGCTCACGAGGTGGAGATCGCGCTCGTCGGCAAGTACATCGACCTGCCCGACGCCTACCTGTCGGTGACGGAAGCGCTGCGCGCCGGCGGCTTCCACCACGACGCCCGCGTCGCCATCCGCTGGGTGGCCTCCGACACCTGCGAGACCCCCGAGGGTGCCCAGCAGGCGCTCGGCGGGGTCGACGCGGTGCTCGTGCCCGGGGGCTTCGGCGTGCGCGGGATCGAGGGCAAGCTTGGCGCGCTGCGCTGGGCCCGAGAGCACAAGGTCCCGACGCTGGGCATCTGCCTCGGGCTGCAGTGCATGGTGATCGAGCACGCGCGCAACGTCGCCGGCATCGAGGGCGCCTCGTCCTCCGAGTTCGACCCCGAGACCCCGGCCCCCGTCATCGCGACGATGGCCGAGCAGAAGGCCTTCGTCGAGGGCGCGGGCGACCTCGGCGGCACGATGCGCCTGGGCGCCTACCCCGCCAAGCTCGCCAAGGGCTCCGTGGTGGCCGGGGCGTACGCCACGACCAAGGCCAGCGAGCGCCACCGGCACCGCTACGAGGTCAACAACGCCTACCGCGCGCAGCTCGAGGAGGCCGGGCTCGTCTTCTCCGGCACCTCGCCCGACGGCTCCCTTGTGGAGTTCGTCGAGCTCCCGCGCGAGGTCCACCCCTACTACGTCGCCACCCAGGCGCACCCGGAGTTCAAGAGCCGTCCGCACCGCGCGCACCCGCTCTTCGCCGGCCTGGTCGGCGCGGCCCTGGAGGCCCGCGGGATCGAGGTCGCGGCCTCCGCGCCCCGTCGTTTCGCTTCGGACCGGGCCTGAGACCTGATGGGCGACAAGGACTTCCGCGGCGAGCCGAGGATCGCCGGCACGGAGCTGCAGGACCGGCGGGAGCCTCGACCGGTAGTGGCCTCCCGGGTCCTGCACGAGGGGCGGGTCTTCGACCTGGTCAGCGAGCGGGTCGACCTGGGCGAGGCCGGGGAGGTGGAGCGGGAGTACCTCCGACACCCGGGTGCGGTGGCCGTGGTGGCCCTGGACGCCGACGAGCGCGTCGCCCTGGTCCAGCAGTACCGCGTCCCGGTGGGGGCCCTGGCGTGGGAGATCCCGGCCGGTCTGCTCGACGTGGCGGGGGAGGATCCGGCCGACGCCGCACGCCGCGAGCTCCTGGAGGAGGCGGACCTGCGTGCCGAGTGCTGGGACGTGCTGGTGGACTACTGGACGACGCCCGGCGGCAGCGACGAGGCGATCCGCATCTACCTCGCGCGCGACCTGTCCCTGGTCGCCCCGGAGGAGCGCCACGAGCGCACCGCCGAGGAGGCCGGTATGCCGACCGCCTGGGTCGCCCTGGACGAGGCGCGCGACGCGGTCCTCGCCGGCCGGGTGCACAACCCCTCCACCGCCCTGGGCCTGCTCGCCGCCTGCGCGGCCCGCGACGCGGGGTGGCGCACCCTGCGACCGGTGGGTGACGCCTGGCCGGACCGGCCGCGGCCGGGGGCCCGATGAGCGGGTCCGCCTTCGGGGTCGCGCGCCCGCCCGCTCTCGGGGAGTGCCCCTGCGGCTCGGGGCGCCCCTACGAGGACTGCTGCCGGCCACTGCACCTGGGCCGTCGGGCCGCGGCCACCCCGGAGGAGCTGATGCGCTCGCGCTACTCGGCCTTCGCGGTGGGCGACGGGGACTACCTGCTGCAGACGTGGGACCCCACGACCCGCCCGGCCGACCTGCGCCTCGACGGTGACCGCTCCTGGGCGGGCCTGGAGGTGCTGCGCGCCGAGGGCGACCAGGTGGAGTACCGCGCCACCTCGGTCGTGGCCGGACGGCGCCAGGTGCTGCACGAGATCAGCAGCTTCCGGCAGGTGCTGGGCCGCTGGGTCTACGTGGACGGCGACTTCCCCGACTGAGCGGGCGCCGGGGGCGCCCGGGCTCCTCCGCGAGGGGGGCGACGGCTGGTCAGGCTCGGGGCAGGCTCTGGGTCAGGGCGCGCGCGGCCGCGACCGTGCACCGCACGACCACGTCCTCGGGCAGGCCGGCGTCCAGCTGGCGGAAGCCCGCGTCCAGCAGGCCGGTGGTGAGCGCCACCGCCATACGCACCTCGTCCGCGTCGTCCAGCAGGCCGCGCCAGGCGTCGACCAGCGGGGCGAGCACCCCGTCGTGCGCCCGCGCCGCCACCGCCTCGACGGTGGGGGAGGGGGTGCTCGTGCCGCCGGCGCTCGCGAGCCACTGGTGGCCCACGGTCGAGGACTGCTCGAGGTTGACCCGCACCCACGCGGCCACCTGCTCGTCGGGCGGGGTCTGGGCGAGCCCGTCGTGGACCGCGGCGACCCACCCGGGCAGGTAGCGGTCCACCACCAGGGCCCGCAGGTCGTCGACGGTGTCGACGTAGCGGTAGATGCTGTTGCGCGCGATGCCGGCGGCCGAGCTGACGGATCCGGCGGTGAGGGGGCTGTCGGGCGACTCGAGCAGGAGCTTCTCGGCGGCGTCGACGAGCCGCTGCTGCACCTGGGCGCGGTGCTCGGCCACCGAGGGGGCATCGATCTTGGGCACGGGACCTCCTGTCCGAGACACCATGTCGCCAACTTGCCGACATGGTGTCTCCAAGCATATCCTGATCCTTGATGGCGACACCCCGTCCCCAAGGCTGTGAGGTATGACGATGAACGACGTAGCACCGGCGCGGGCGACCCGCCGGCAGTGGCGCGGGCTGTGGGTCCTCGCCGTGGCCCTCGGGATGATCGTGCTCGACGGCACGATCGTCGGCGTGGCCCTGCCGCAGATCGTCCAAGGGCTCCACCTGGACCTGACCGACGCCCAGTGGGTCAACTCGCTCTACTCGGTCGTCTTCGCCGCCCTCCTGCTCGTCATGGGACGGGCCGGCGACCGGCACGGACGCCGCCGCCTGCTGCTCGTCGGGCTCGTCCTCTTCCTCGCCGGCAGCGTCCTGGCGGCAGGCGCGGGCAGCGTCACCGCCCTCCTCGTCGCCCGCGCCGTGCAGGGCGTCGGCGGGGCCATGGTGCTGCCCGCCACCCTGTCCACGGTCAGCGCGACCTTTCGCGGACCGGACCGGCCCGCCGCCTTCGGCATCTGGGGCGCGGTGATGTCGGGCGCGGCCGCGATCGGCCCGCTGCTCGGCGGCTGGCTCACCGACGTCGCCAGCTGGCCGTGGATCTTCTGGGTCAACGTGCCCGTAGGCCTCGCGGTGATCGTCGGGACCTCCATCCTGGTCGACGAGACGCGTTCCGACGAGCTCGACCACGGCATCGACCTCCTCGGGACCGTGCTCAGCGCCGCCGGCTTCGGGCTCACGGTGTTCGGCATCATCGAGGGCAGCGACCTCGGCTGGTGGACACCCAAGCAGCCGCTGCACCTCCTCGGCCTCACCTGGCCCACCACGGCGACGGTCTCCGCGGCCCCCGTCGCCATCCTCCTGGGCCTGCTCCTCGTCGCCGCCTTCGTCCTGCGCGAGGCCCGTCAGCGGGCGCGCGGCCACGTGACCGTGCTCGACGTGGGCCTCTTCCGCCTCCCCAGCTTCGCCCTCGGCAACCTCACCGCCACCCTGGTCGCCGCCGGCGAGTTCGCCCTGGTCTTCGTCCTGCCGCTCTTCCTGGTCACCGCCCTGCGGCTGACCATGATGCAGGCCGGCCTCGTGCTTGCCGCGATGGCCGTCGGGGCCTTCCTCTCCGGTGCCTCCGCGCGGCACCTCTCCGCCCGGATGGGCCCCACCCGGGTCGTCGTCCTCGGCCTCGCGCTGGAGGTCCTCGGCGCCGCCGCGACCGCCCTCGCGGTGGGGGCCAGCGCGTCGGCCTGGGTCGTGGCCGCGTGCCTCGTGCCCTACGGCCTGGGCCTTGGGCTCGCGTCCGCCCAGCTCACCTCCACCACCCTGCGCGACGTGCCACCGGCCTCGTCCGGCGCGGGCTCGGCCACCCAGAGCACCGTGCGCCAGCTCGGCTCGGCGCTCGGCAGCGCCCTCGGCGGCCTGATGCTGTCGACCTTCCTCGGCACGAGCGGGCGCGGCGGCGCCTTCGGGGCCGACCCGGCGACCTTCGCCCACGCCGCCTCCGCAGCGGTCTGGGCCGCGAGCGCCATCCTGCTGGTCGCGCTCGGCCTGTCGGTGGCCCTGGACCGGGCGGCCCGCCGACCCGGGGCCGACGCTACGGCCGCCTGACCGGCCGGGGCGTCCGGGGGACAGCAGAGCGGGGCCCGAGGAGATCCTCGGGCCCCGCTCTGGCGTCTGCAGGAGACGTGGTCGACCGATCGTGGCACCGGTCGGACGTCGGGTGGCGCGTCCGGTCAGTCGCCGATCTCCTCCCCGGCCAGGGCCTTGGCGGCGACCCGCTCGTCCTCGGCGACCTCCCACACCTCGTGCGCCGCCGTCACGTTGACCGCGATGATCACCACGCCCAGCACCACGTCCGGCCAGCCGGAGCCGGTCCACGCGGTCACCAGACCCATCAGGATGATCGCCGCGTTGACCAGCACGTCGTTGCGCGCGGCGAGGAAGGCCGCCGCCGTCATCGACCCGCCCGCGTGCCGGTGCCGGGCGAGGACCCAGGTGCACAGCCCGTTGACGAGCACGGCACCACCTGCGGTCACCACCAGCAGCGCGACGTCGGGTGCCTCGGGGTGGCGGAACTTCGAGAACGCCTCCCACGCCGCGGCCAGCGCCGGCACGCAGATGATCGCCGCCATGACCTTGCCCGCGCGCGACCGGGCGCGCAGCGACCAGCCGAGCGCCAGGGCGATGAGCAGGTTGACCACCGTGTCCTCGAGGAAGTCGACGGAGTCCGCGATCAGCGAGACCGACCCGATCGCCAGCGCCACCCCCGCCTCCACGAAGAAGTATGCGAGGTTGAGGGCGGCCACGAGCAGCACCGTGCGGCGCAGGACGGTGGGGCTGATGGCTGGGGGCGCGGTCGGCATACGGCCCATTGTCGTTTAGCGGGGGAGGGGTGAGTCCGTAGGATGGCGAGGGCGCGCCGACCCGCGGCGCCCAGCCACACAGAACAGGAACCATCGTGCTTCGTACCCACGAGGCGGGCACCCTGCGTGCCAGCCACTCCGGACAGACCGTCACGCTCACGGGCTGGGTCGCCCGTCGGCGCGATCACGGTGGAGTGGCGTTCCTGGATCTGCGCGACGCGAGCGGCGTCGCCCAGGTCGTCGTCCGTGACGAGGTCCTGGCGGCGGGGGACGCGCACGAGCTGCGCAACGAGTACGTCGTCAAGATCGTCGGCGAGGTGCGCGAGCGGCCCGAGGGCAACGCCAACACCGACCTGCCCACCGGCGAGATCGAGGTCGTGGCCGGCGAGATCGAGGTGCTCAACCCCTCTGCGCCGCTGCCGTTCCAGATCGACGAGCGCGTCACCGTCGGCGAGGAGGCGCGCCTCAAGCACCGCTACCTCGACCTGCGCCGCCCCGGGAGGTCCGCCGGTGCCGCGCTGCGCCTGCGCTCCAAGGTGTCGGCCGCGGCCCGCCGCGTGCTCGACGAGCGCGACTTCGTCGAGATCGAGACGCCGACGCTGACGCGCTCGACCCCCGAGGGTGCCCGCGACTTCCTCGTGCCCGCCCGCCTCGCCCCCGGCAGCTGGTATGCCCTGCCCCAGTCGCCCCAGCTGTTCAAGCAGCTGCTCATGGTCGCCGGCATGGAGCGCTACTACCAGATCGCCCGCTGCTACCGCGACGAGGACTTCCGCGCCGACCGCCAGCCGGAGTTCACCCAGCTCGACATCGAGATGAGCTTCGTGCAGGAGGAGGACGTCCTCGAGCTCGGCGAGGCGCTCGCCAAGGAGATCTGGGCGCTCATCGGCGTCGACCTGCCCACGCCCTTCCCCCGCATGACCTACGCCGAGGCGATGCGGCGGTTCGGCTCGGACAAGCCCGACATGCGCTTCGGCAACGAGCTGGTCGAGTGCACGGAGTTCTTCTCCGACACCACCTTCCGCGTGTTCCAGGCGGAGTATGTCGGCGCCGTCGTCATGCCCGGTGGCGCCTCGCAGCCCCGCAAGCAGCTCGACGCCTGGCAGGAGTGGGCCAAGCAGCGCGGTGCGCGCGGGCTCGCCTACGTCCTCGTCGGCGCGGACGGCGAGCTGGGCGGACCGGTCGCCAAGAACCTCACCGACACCGAGCGGGCGGGCCTGGCCGCGCACGTCGGCGCCCAGCCCGGCGACTGCATCTTCTTCGCCGCGGGGGCCACCAAGTCCTCCCGTGCCCTGCTCGGGGCCGCGCGCCTGGAGATCGGGCGGCGCTGCGACCTGATCGACGAGTCGGCCTGGAGCTTCCTGTGGGTCAACGACGCGCCCCTGTTCGAGCCGACCGCGGACGCCGAGGCCGCCGGTGACGTCGCCGTCGGCGGAGGAGCCTGGACCGCGGTGCACCACGCGTTCACCTCGCCCAAGGCCGAGTTCCTCGACACCTTCGACACCGACCCCGGCCCGGCGCTCGCCTACGCCTACGACATGGTCTGCAACGGCAACGAGCTCGGCGGCGGGTCCATCCGTATCCACCGTCGCGACGTGCAGGAGCGGGTCTTCAAGGTCATGGGCCTGTCACAGGAGGAGGCGCAGGAGAAGTTCGGCTTCCTGCTCGACGCCTTCGCCTACGGCGCACCGCCGCACGGCGGCATCGCCTTCGGCTGGGACCGGATCGTCATGCTGCTCGGCGGCTACGACTCGATCCGCGACGTCATCGCCTTCCCCAAGTCGGGTGGCGGCTACGACCCGCTGACCGACGCGCCCGCCCCCATCACGCCGGAGCAGCGCAAGGAGGCCGGGATCGACGCCGTCAAGAAGCCCGCGTCCGACAAGGCCGCGTTCGACAAGGCCTCGCTGGACACGTCCGCCGTCGCGCCCAAGGAGTCCTGAGCCGTATGCCGCAGGGCAACCCCATCGAGGTCCTGCTGCTCGACGCCGACGGCGTGCTGCAGTACATGCCGAGGAGGTGGGCCTCCGCCATCCTCGGCGATCCCACCTGGCCCGGGATCGAGCGCCTGCTCGAGGTCGAGGCGCCGTTCCTCGACGGCCGCCGCCGCGAGGGCTTCCCCGAGGCGGTCGCCCAGATGCTCCGCGAGGACGGGTCGGCCATCACCCCCGACCAGTTCTTCGGGGCGTGGTCCGAGATCACCGCCGAGGAGTCGGCGCTCGAGCTCGTCCGGCAGGTGCAGGCGCGGGGCGTGCGGTGCTATCTCGCGACCAACCAGCAGTGGATGCGAGCGGAGATCATGCGCGGCGGCAAGCTCTACGACGAGCTCGACGGCGGCTACTACTCCTACGAGCTCGGGGTCAAGAAGCCGGACCCGGCCTACTTCGACCACATCGTCCGCGACCTGCGCGTCCAGCGGGACCGCGTGCTGTTCGTCGACGACACGTGGCCCAACGTCGTCGGGGCCCGGGCCGCCGGGATCCGGGCGGTGCACAAGCCGTATGCCGCGGGCGTGGCCGGCCTGGAGCGCGTGCTGCGCTGGCACGGCGTCCTCTGACCTCGGACTCGCAGACCCGCCGCGGGTAAAGGCATCAGCCTGGCGAACGACGGCCGGTCGATGCCTTTACCGGGGGCGGGTCAGCTGCAGGCGGACTCGCGGCCCGCGCCGGATCCGTCGGGGGCGAGCACGCTGCAGCTCCACCAGGCCTTGTCGGTGACATAGCCCATGGAGTGGTAGAGGCTGCGGGCGACCACGTTGTCGGCATACATGCCCAGGGTCACGACCGGTTCCGTGCGCAGGAGGTCGCGGGTCAGGACCGCCGTCGTGGCCCGGCCGAGGCCCTGCCCACGATGGCTGGAGGCCACGATGATGCCCGACAGGTGGGCGGCCCCGGACGAGAGCCGGTGGACCGCCGCGCACGCCACGATCCGACCCCGGTCGTCGCGCACACCGACCCAGCGCTCGCTGCGCCCCGTGCCCGGGTAGCCCTCGGACAGCGGGTTCTCCCGATCGGCGAGGTCCTGCAGCTCGGCGGCGTCCGCGAGGTCGTCGAGGGGGACGACCCGAGCCTCGGCATCGGTCGGCGGGGGAGGGACGACCGTGGCCATCCAGTCCCAGGCCGAGCCGTCGGCCGTGCCGATCCTCTCGGTGAGCACGTCCGCGTGCTGCTGCTCCACGGACACGTGATCCAGGGTCACCGCCAGCACGCCCTCGGCGATCAGCCGGTCCAGGAGCCGCCCGAGGTCCTCGCGAGGGCCCCACGTCGCGAGGTTGCGGCGACCGGAGTGGCTGCGCCGCACGAACGCCACCGCGCCACCGAGCACCCACCCACCGTCGAGGTGGGCGGGGACGGCATACCGGGCGAAGCGGTCGTGCGGACCAGCGATGGCGCTCAGCTCCGCTCGCGTCGCGATGGTGCGCACGGCTTCCTCCCTGATCCCGTCCATGACCCGACCCTGACCCCCCGACCCGCGACCCCCGGCCCCCGACCCCCGACCCCCGACCCCACAGATCGTGAGGGTCTGGTCCACGATTCTTGGACCAAACCCTCACGATCATGGTGAGCCGGGGCTCATGGCGAGCAGGGGCCGCTACCAGCCCTGCTGCCTGTTGGCGTTGTCCGCGGCCGCGCGCGCGTCGGCGACGCTGTCGCTGTCACCGGTGCGTGGCTTGAACGTGCGGGCGGACTGCCGGTTGGGGTCGTCCGCGTCGTCGCCCAGGCCCACCTTGTCGGCGACCTTGTGCAGCAGCCCGCCGAGCCCACCCTGCCCCTCGGAGGCCCGGGTGGCGCCGTCACCGCTGCTCGTGCCGCCTGGCAGGTCCGAGTCGACCTCGGCGCCCGTGGCCACGAGGACCTCGGGGAAGTGGCAGGCGCTGCGGTG
>NZ_DKGR01000009.1:0-26914 GCF_002453335.1 Arsenicicoccus sp. UBA6765 | reverse complement strand
CACACTCAGGTCGGAAGAGCCACTTAACATGACGACAAGCGCCACAGGCGATGACTTCGCCATAAGGGAACGTAGATCTGCCGACGAGACCGAACTCGGATGCAGTAGGGCCGGCCAGTGATGGAGGGCTACAAGAAAGAGCGCAGGCAGTGCGAGGAGACCGGTAACGACAGTCGCCCGCAAGTGTCTGAAACCAGCTAGGAGGGCGCGCAATAATTCAGACACAGTGAGTACCTCTACTTCGACCAAGCGTGAGCAAGGGCATTGTGCAGGATGAGTGTCCCCTGCAAACTTAGGCTAGTGTCGTCGCGTCGATGATAAAAGACCAGGTACCTCTTGCCGCCGGTACCAAATTGGTTCCCCAGGGCCCCCGCAAAGAACAACATTCGAAGAAATTCTTCACACTTTTCCTGTAGGCCGGGACTGCTCCTCCTCAGTGCATTATAGTAGTCAGTTCTCGAGAAGGTTCTGCCTGGCAAGACCTTGAGTGCGTGTAACGCGGCGCTCACCTCCTCGGCGCCTCCGCGGTAGCCGGCAAATTCGCCCTTCACCGCATCCACAAAGTACTTGGTTGAGTACTGGAGCACACCCTCGCGGATGACGTCCGGACTAAGCGGCCCGGACGGGGCCCCAGCCTGGACGTGCGCAAGGCGAATATACTCCATGAGCTGAAGCAAGTCTCTTGGGGTGTGGCGGGTAAGGTTGAGCAGATATTGAAGGCGGTCGATGGACCTTCCTCGAGGTTGGCGAATTTCGCGCGGGAAATACTCTAAGATTCGCACACTCTGTGCGTCGGGAAAGGCTAGACGCGCTTTCGAGTTTATTAGATTCCACAGAGGGCCGCGCTCGCCAGCTTGGCCGCTCAGAACCCGCCAGTCGAGATCTAGGGCAAAATCCCGCATCTTATGGGCGTCCGGATACAACAGTGACACCCTCGAAAAAATATCGTTACGCAAAAGTGGGACGATCGATCCTGTTGAGCCCGCCGCAGATAAATGATTATTGATATCAGTCGAGGCCTCAGTCAGCCCCGCGAGAGAGTCGTCATATCTGCTGTCGTTGAGAAACACCGAGTCAAGACCATCAAGCAAAAGAATGTGGCGGTTTACAGACTCAGCCGCCGTTGCCCATTCAAGCATGTAGGGGATAAGTGTGAATATCCCGATTTCTTTGTGAGATTCCTTCTTAAAGGCCCCGCCTAGGTCTGCGGCGGGAATCGACATCCGCACATCCTGCATTTGCATCAACCGTTGGCCAGCGGCGGTTGAGACAAACCCTGCTTGCCGAATCGCCTTCATTGCACCTTTAGCGGCAGTGATGCCTCTAAAGGAGGTTAGTTTATCCTCGAGAACAACGTCGAGATAGTTTGCCAGAAGAATGAATGTCCAAGCTGTGCGCGTTCTCTGGACCCCGCTAGACTGCCCTGTCTCTAGTTTGGGGATCTCATCCAGGGGGAGATTCTCAGCTGTCTTTACTTTCGCGAATCTGCGACTTTCTGGGCCACTGGTTTCTTCCAGGTATAGAGCTAACGCCGATTTTCCTGTTCCCTTCGGGCCGAGAATGAGGGTTAAGTCGCCTGCGTGAACCTTCTCAACGGCCCCCTCCAGGTCAACGAACGACCGGAGGAAGTGGTCTCTACTTGCCCTGACCTCATAACGTGGATCGCTTTTTCCGAAGTACAGCTTTTCAAATGGCGGCTTTGGTGCACTCATAGCCCCTCCAAGGGTGACGAGTCGATCCAACTGTTGCAGCCTAACGCCGGAAGACGCTTACACGCCGCAACTTGCAGCGACACTCCGAGGCCGGTCGAGGCGCGGACGCTTGGCGCCGGCCCAGACCAAGCACCGGCTCAGGGTGCCCAACAGTGATGACAGCAGGTCGGACCCATTGGGGGCCAACCTGTTGGTCCATATCCTGAGGTGTCGCGTGGTGGCCATCCAGGATAACGACATCAATGTCGTTAGGAGGGCGCCTGGGCGCCTGATGTGAGCATGCAACAGAGCCGGTGGGAGTGGTCACCCATTAGGCTGGTGAACTCTCAACACTGGGTGGTTCAGGCTCCCGTTACCTTCTTCGTGCCCTCGATGATGGGGGTGCTGGTCGCTAGGTCCGGTATGACTCTCTGCCCCGCGTCCATGATCCGGGGGGTGTTGTCGCCCCGGGCCTGGTGGCGTCGGTCTTGACCGCTCATAGGGACACGGCCCCCCTTCGGTGAGGTCTCTCGTAACGTGGCTGCCGGCTGCTGACGCCCGACCGTGGCCAGCGGATTATGAGTCCGCCGGCCAACGAGGAGGACAGGATGCACGGGCTACCCGAGCGCACTTACACGGTCTACCTGGGGCTGGACGTCGGCAAGGAACACCACCACGCCCCCCCCAAGACCACGGACTTGTACAAAAACAGCGCCCCGTGGAGTGGTGGGGTTTGGGGTGACGGCGCGGCGTCCTGAGTGAAGGGGGCCACCGGCGAGATTCTCGATGTGTACCGCCTAGTACTCGTCGAGAAGGAGTCTCACCGATGGCCCTGTCTGATTCTGCCGTGTCCGAGCTGTTCGAGGTGTTCCGCACCGGTGAGGGCACCGACTTCATCCGAGAATGCGTCCGTGTCGCGATGCAGGAGCTGATCGAGACCGAGGCGTCGGCCGCGGTCGGCGCCGGCCGCTACGAACGCGCCGAGACCAGGAGGACCGAGCGCAACGGGTCCCGGCCGCGGTTGTTGACCACGCATGCCGGGGACGTGCAGCTGGCGATCCCGAAGCTGCGCGCCGGGAGCTTCTTCCCGTCCATCCTGGAGCCGCGGCGGCGAGTGGACCAGGCGCTGTACGCGGTGGTGATGGAGGCCTACGTCCACGGCGTCTCGACCCGCTCGGTCGATGACCTGGTGGTCGCCCTGGGCGGGTCGGGGATCTCCAAGAGTGAGGTCTCGCGGATCTGTGCCGGGCTGGACGAGACGGTCGGGGCGTTCCGCACCCGCCGTCTCGATCACGTGGAGTTCCCGTACGTGTACCTGGACGCGACCTACCTGCACGTGCGCACCGAGCAGGCGATGGTCGTCTCCAAAGCGGTGGTCGTGGCCACCGGCGTCACCAGCGAGGGACGCCGGGAGATCCTGGGCCTGGACGTCGGCGACAGCGAGGACGAGGTGTTCTGGAGGGCGTTCCTGACCGGGCTGAAGAAACGGGGCCTGGCCGGGGTCAAGCTCGTCATCTCCGACCAGCACGCCGGCCTGACCGCCGCCATCGCCCGTGCCCTGCAGGGCAGCAGCCACCAGCGCTGCCGGGTGCACTTCATCCGCAACGTCCTCGCACACGTGGCCAAGGGTGAGCGGGAGATGGTCGCCGCGGTCTTCCGCACCATCTTCGCCCAACCCAGCCTCACCCCGATGGCCGCGCAGTGGGACAAGGTCTGCGACGACCTCGCCGCCCGCTACCCCAAGATCGGGCCCCTGATGGACGCCGCCAAGACCGAGGTCCTCGCGTTCGCGGCGTTCCCGCGCGAGCACTGGCGCAAGATCTGGTCCACCAACCCCCTGGAGCGGCTGAACAAGGAGATCAAACGCCGCTCCCGCGTTGTGGGGATCTTCCCCAACGAAGCCGCCGTCATCCGCCTCATCGGAGCCGTCCTGGCCGACACCCACGACGAGTGGGCCACCGACGAACGCCGCTACCTCTCCGAAGAATCCATAGTCAAGATCGGCACCATCGACAACACTGAAACCGTCGCCCTCACCGAGGGAGACCGGTAGGCATCGATGACCTCAAAGCCCACCACTCCGCGGGACTCCAACTGTACAAAGAGTTGATAGGTGCACCAGGCCGCTCTCTGCCCGACCGACGTGAGCCTTCGTGGCCCGATCCCGATCACCAACGACGAGTCACGAGAGTGCGGCGGTTTACTCGCCCCTGCTGCCACATCGTCGGCCAAGCCAGCGAACCATCCCTGGGTAGCGCCTCGCCCTACCAGCCTCCACCTGCGAACGAATGAGTACGGTGCCTCTCGCGGTCTTGGGCCCGGATCGATGACCGATGCCGGGATCGGTGGACTCCCGATGGCCTGCTGAACGCTGTACTGCACCGTCTAATACAGAACGCCCGGCCCTGGTGACCCAGAGCCGGGCGTTTCCTGACTAAGACTTCGCTACTTCTGACCAGTAGCCGTGGTGTCCGAGGGGGGACTTGAACCCCCACGTCCGATAAAGGACACTAGCACCTCAAGCTAGCGCGTCTGCCATTCCGCCACCCGGACAGGTGGTGCTGCGCCTAGTGGGAACCACCGGGGCAACGACGTGAAACTCTAGCAGACGCAGCACCGATCACCGAATCGCGAGGCGCGGTCGGTCAGCGGCTGCGACGGCCTGCCGACGAGCCGGCCGAGAAGGCCGCGGCGCCGCCGGTGCGGGCCGGACGGGCACCGCCGCGGGAGCCCCCGCCGGACGCGCCCTGGCGGGGCTGACCGGCGGACTGCTGGCGCTGCTGGCCGCCCTGGCGGGCGCCGGAGCCACTGCCCTGCGACGCACCAGCACCCGAGCCCTGACGGCGACCCTGCGACTGGCCGGAGCGGCTGCCGCCACCCTGACGAGCGCCACCCCCGGAGCGACCGCCAGCACCAGCACGGCCGCCACGACGGCCCTGGCCTTGCTGGGCGTCCGGGGAGACGACCGTGGCGTCGGTGGGGGCGGTATACGTCCGCTCCCCCGGCACGAGACGGCGCAGGAGCGCGTGGTCCGGCCCGACGCGCGTGGTGGTCGGCTTGATGCCGGCCGCGCGGGTCAGGTCGCGGACGTCCTTGACCTGCTCGTCGAGCATCATCGTGACGACGGTGCCGGCAGCGCCGGCGCGCGCGGTGCGGCCCGAGCGGTGCAGATAGGCCTTGTGCTCGACCGGCGGGTCGGCGTGGATGACCAGCGCGACGTCGTCGACGTGGATGCCGCGGGCCGCGATGTCGGTGGCGACGAGCGTCTGGACCGTGCCGGAGTGGAACGCGTCGAGGTTGCGGGTGCGCGCGCCCTGCCCGAGGTTGCCGTGCAGCTCGACGGCGGGGACGCCGGAGCGGTTGAGCTGCTTGGTGAGCTTCTTGGCGCCGTACTTGGTGCGGGTGAACACGACCGTGCGGCCCGGGCCCGCGGTCAGGTCGACCAGCACCGGCAGGCGGTCGTCGGTGTGGACGTGCAGGACGTGGTGGTCCATGGCCGACACGGGCGACTGCGCGGAGTCGGCGTGGTGGGTGACCGGGTCGTGCAGGTAGCGCTTGGCCAGCACGTCGACCCCCGCGTCCAGCGTCGCGGAGAACAGCATGCGCTGGCCGCGCTCGGGCGTGCGGTCGAGCAGGCGCTTGACGGTGGGCAGGAAGCCCAGGTCGGCCATGTGGTCGGCCTCGTCGAGGATCGTGATCTCGATCCCGCCCAGGTCGCACAGACCCTGCTGCACGAGGTCCTGCAGCCGGCCGGGGCAGGCGATGAGGATGTCGACGCCACGCTTGAGCGCCGACACCTGCGGGCCCTGGCCCACGCCGCCGAAGACGGTCAGCGTGCGCTGGCCCTCGGCCGCGACGAGCGGCGCGGCGGCCGCCTCGATCTGGGTGGCGAGCTCACGGGTCGGCGCCAGGATCAGCGCGCGGGGGCGGCTCGGGGTGCGGCGGCTGCCCGACGACGCGAGACGCGTCACGAGCGGCAGCAGGAACGCGTAGGTCTTGCCGGAGCCGGTGCGGCCCCGACCGAGGACGTCGCGGCCGGCGAGCGAGTCCGGCAGGGTGACGGCCTGGATGGGCGTCGGCTCGGTGATGCCCTTGCCCTCCAGGACAGAGGACAGGGACGTGGGCACGCCGAGGCGCGCAAAAGCATTGTTGCTCAAAAGATCTCCGTATGACGGCGAGCGTCTCGCCGGGCACGAGCGACGCGATGACGCATCGACGTGTGCACCTGGCGCGCCGGCACGAGCCGACGAGCGTGACCGGGGTGAGGACACCGGTCGTGACACCTGCAGCCCGAGGCAAGACAGGGCGGACCGCTGCCCTCACCCTACGCCATCGACGGCGAGGTTCTGGTCAGCCGCGCTGGGAGAGGCTCAGAGACGCTCAATGACGTTCAGCGACGCACGTGGCGATAGACGCCCGAGGCGGCCACCGCACCCACCGTGAGCGTCGTCGCGAGGCAGCCGATCGGCAGCGGCAGGCAGCAGCCACCGACGGAGACGGAGGTGCCGTTGCGGGTGCGCGTGCTCCAGTGCGGGAAGGGGAACAGCCGTGGGCCGGACCGGCCGGACTCCTGCG
This sequence comes from Arsenicicoccus sp. UBA6765, assembly GCF_002453335.1. Classification (NCBI taxonomy): domain Bacteria; kingdom Bacillati; phylum Actinomycetota; class Actinomycetes; order Micrococcales; family Intrasporangiaceae; genus Arsenicicoccus; species Arsenicicoccus sp. UBA6765. The sequence continues at coordinate 20,648 of NZ_DKGR01000009.1, read as the reverse complement.
CCTCGTACTGGCCGGGCTGACCGCCATACTGCCCCTGCTGTCCACCGAACTGTCCACCGAGCTGACCACCCTGCTGGCCGTAGGCGTCGGTCGGGTTGCCGTAGGCGTCCGTCGGGCGGTTGGCGTAGGCGTCACCGGGGCGCGGGTCGTAGGCGTCGCCGGGCCGGGGGTCGTAGGGACCGGAACCGGGCTGCGGGGGGTAGGTCATGGCAGGTCGGATACCCCGACCGCCCGGGGCCTCAACCCTCGGGCTCCGACCAGCGCGGGCGCGCGGGCGTGAGGAAGCAGACACGATCCTCCGGTCGACAACCCCCGGGGGCGGGTCTTGGATTGACCCATGAGCGACGTCAACGAACCCGTGCAGCAGATGACCGAGGAGCAGTGCTGGGAGCGGCTGGGGTCCACCACCTTCGGCCGACTCGCCACCGCCGCCGTCGGGGACGTGCAGATCACCCCCATCAACTACGTCGTCCACGACGGACGCCTCGTGTTCCGCACCGCCGAGGGCAGCAAGCTGGCCTCCCTGGTCGTGGCCTCGCGCGTCGCCATCGAGATCGACGACGTCACCACGCAGACCGCGTGGAGCGTCATCGGCAAGGGCGACGCGCACGTGGTGCACAACATGGACGAGGCGGACCGCCTCGAGGAGCTCGGCCTGCACCCGTGGGTGGACACGCGCAAGGAGGTCTTCGTCCTCGTGGAGCTCGACGAGGTCTCCGGGCGCGTCTTCGCCCTCGCCCGCTGACCCCGCCCGACGTCGACGGGCGCCGCCCGTTACCCTCGTCCCTGTGGAGACCAGCGTCTATGTCGCGTCCGCCGAGGGCCACAGCGGTAAGTCCGCCGTGGCCCTCGGGCTGCTCGAGTCCCTGACCCGGCGCTATGCCCGGGTCGCGGTCTATCGACCCGTGACCGAGGGGGTGCCCGAGGACGACACGGTCCTCGCGACCGTCCTGTCGCGCAGCTCGGTGCCGTTGTCGCCGGCCGAGGCGGTGGGCGTGTCGTACGACGACGTCCACCAGGACCCGGACGGCGCGCTGTCCCGGATCGTCGAGCGCTACCACGAGATCCAGCACGGCGCCGACATCGTCCTCGTGCTCGGCTCCGACTTCACCGACGTCACCAGCCCGACAGAGTTCTCCTACAACGCCCGGATCGCCGCCAACCTCGCGGCCCCGGTCCTGCTCGTCGTCGGCGCGCACGGCCGCGAGACCGAGGACGTCGCCACCGTCGTCGAGATGGCCCTCACCGAGCTGCGCACCAACTCCGCCACTCCCCTGGCCGTCGTCGTCAACCGCGCCGACGCCGCTGCGGAGGACCTCCGGGCGGCGGTCCAGGGCGTGACGGCGGGCTCCGCGGGAGGCGCCGGCCTGCCGACATACGTCATCCCGGCCTCGACCGTGCTGTCCGCCCCGACGGTCCGCGACCTGCTCAAGGCCACCGACGCCGAGCTGATCTCCGGGGACGAGTCGCTGCTCGACCGCGAGGCGCTCGCCTTCGTGACCGCGGCGATGACCATGCCCAACGTGCTCGACCGGCTGCTCGACGAGTCCCTCGTGCTGACCCCCGGCGACCGGGCCGACGTGCTGCTGAGCGTGCTGCTCGCGCACCAGTCGAGCACCTTCCCGAGCATCGCCGGCGTCATGCTCAACGGCGGCTTCGAGCTGCCCCCGCAGGTGCGCCGGCTGATCGACGGCCTCGGCTCGAGCCTGCCGATCATGACCACGCAGGGCGGCACCCACGACACCGTCATGGCGCTGAGCGGGGTCCGCGGCCGGATGACGCCCGCCTCGACCCGCAAGGTCGCCACCGCCGTCGAGCTGTTCGCCGAGCACGTCGACACCGACGCGCTGCTCGGCCACCTGCGCGAGCCGCACCCCTCGATCGTCACGCCGCTGATGTTCGAGCACCGCCTCCTCGAGCAGGCCCGCGCCGCCGACCGCCACATCGTGCTGCCGGAGGGCCAGGACGACCGGATCCTGCGCGCCACCGAGATCCTGCTCAGCCGCAAGACGGTGCGCATCACGCTGCTGGGCGTCGCCGACGAGCTGCAGGCCCGGGCGCGCGAGATCGGCGTCGACCTGACCGGCGCCCAGATCATCGACCCCCAGGACCCTGACCACGTCGAGCGGTTCGCGGCGCGCTATGCCGAGCTGCGGGCGCACAAGGGCATGACCGTCGAGCGGGCCCGCGAGGTCGTGATCGACCCGTCCTACTTCGGCACGATGATGGTGCTGATGGGCGAGGCCGACGGCATGGTGTCCGGCGCGGTCAACACCACGGCCCACACGATCCGGCCGGCGCTCGAGGTCGTCAAGACCAATCCCGGTGTCTCCGTGGTCAGCTCGAGCTTCCTCATGTGCCTCAAGGACCACGTGACGGTGTATGGCGACTGCGCCGTCAACCCCGACCCCGACGCCGAGCAGCTCGCCGACATCGCCATCTCCTCGGCGCAGACCGCCACGGCGTTCGGGATCGAGCCGCGCGTGGCGATGCTGTCCTACTCCACCGGCACGTCCGGGTCCGGCGCCGACGTCGACAAGGTCCGCGCGGCGACCGAGATCGTGCGCCGCCGCGCGCCGGAGCTGCTCGTCGAGGGACCGATCCAGTTCGACGCCGCCGTGGACCCCGCGGTCGGGTCGAGCAAGGCGCCCGGCTCCGCCGTCGCCGGGCAGGCGACCGTGCTGATCTTCCCCGACCTCAACACCGGCAACAACACCTACAAGGCCGTCCAGCGGACCGCCGGCGCCGTGGCGATCGGCCCGGTGCTGCAGGGCCTGCGCAAGCCGGTCAACGACCTGTCCCGCGGCGCCACCCTGCGCGACATCGTCAACACGGTGGCGATCACCGCCATCCAGTCCACCCTGCCCGCGCCGGCCGCCCAGTCGGTCGACGCCCCTTGACAGCCCGCCCAGCCCGCCCAGACCGCCCCGCCAGCCAGAGAGTCACACCCATGCCTTCGGTCCTCGTCCTCAACGCCGGGTCGTCCTCGCTGAAGTACCAGCTCGTCCAGGTCGGCACGCGTGACGTGCTCGCCGTCGGGCTGGTCGAGGCGATCGGGCTGCCCAGCGCCAAGATCACCCACACCGGCGGCGGCGACAAGGTCGCCAAGGCCATCGACTGCCCCGACCACAAGGCCGCCATCGCCGCCGTGGTCGAGATGTTCGACCGCGTCGGGCCGAGGCTCGCCGACGCCGAGCTCGTGGCGGTCGGCCACCGCGTCGTCCACGGCGGCGAGAAGTTCAGTGACGCCGTCCTCGTCACCGACGAGCTGCTGGACACGCTCGACGAGCTGACGCCGCTCGCGCCGCTGCACAACCCCGCCAACCTCGTCGGGCTGCGCGCCGCCCTCGAGCTGTTCCCCGACCTGCCGCAGGTGGGGGTGTTCGACACCGCGTTCCACCAGACGATGCCGGACTACGCCTACACCTACGCCGTGCCGCACGAGTGGCGCGAGAAGCACGGCGTGCGCCGCTACGGCTTCCACGGCACCTCGCACCTCTACGTCTCGCAGGAGGCCGCGCGGATGCTCGGCAAGGACCCGAGCGAGGTCAGCGTCATCGTCCTGCACCTCGGCAACGGCGCCTCCGTCACCGCCGTCAAGGGCGGCGTCAGCATCGACACGTCGATGGGCCTCACCCCGCTCGAGGGCCTGGTCATGGGCACCCGCAGCGGCGACATCGACCCCGCGATCCCGATGCACATGGTCCGCGCCGCCGGCCTGACCATGGAGGAGGTCGACCACGCGCTCTACAAGGAGTCGGGGCTCAAGGGCCTGACCGGGCACAGCGACAGCCGCGACGTCGAGGACCTGCGCGCCTCCGGCGACGACCGCGCCCGCCTCGCGCAGGAGGTGTCGACCTACCGGCTCAAGAAGTACATCGGCGCCTACGCCGCCGCCATGGGGTCGCTCGACGCCATCGCCTTCACCGGCGGCATCGGTGAGAACTCCGTCGTCGTGCGGCGCATGGCGACCGAGGGCCTCGGCATCCTCGGCATCGAGGTCGACCCCGAGCTCAACGCCGGCCGCTCCAAGCACGCGCACGACATCGCCACCGCGGACTCCCGGGTGCGCGTCTTCGTCATACCGACCGACGAGGAGGGCGAGATCGCCCGCCAGACCTATGCGGTCGCCAAGGACGCCGGGCGCGTATGACGGCCGCCCGCCGATGATCTCTCCCACCGCGATCCCGCGGGTGACGGCGACGCGCTACGTCCTGCCGCTGCGTGAGGGAGGCTCGCTGCCGGGCCTCGTGGAGGCGTCCGACGACGGCACGTACGTCATGAAGCTGACCGGCGCCGGCCAGGGGCCGCGCGTGCTCGTGGCCGAGGTCATCGTCGCCGGGCTGGCGCGGGCGCTGGAGATCCCGACGCCCGAGCTCGTCGTGCTGGACCTGCAGGAGCCGATCGCGCGGTTCGAGCCCGACGAGGAGGTGCAGGACGTCCTGTCCGCCAGCCTCGGGCCCAACCTCGGGGTCGACTACCTGCCCGGCGCGTTCGGGTATGACGGGTCCCAGCCGCCGGATGCGGCTCTGGCCGGGCGGATCCTGTGGCTGGACGCGCTCACCGCCAACGTCGACCGCACGTGGAGCAACCCCAACCTGCTGCGCTGGCACGGCCAGACGTGGGCGATCGACCACGGGGCGGCGCTGTACTTCCACCACTCGTGGCCGTCCCGCGGCGTCGACCCCGCCCGGTTCGCCGCGCAGCCCTACGACGCCGAGCGGCACATCCTGCGCGGCCCGGCGGGTGACGTGTCGGCGCTCGACGGTGCGTGCGCTGCGGTGCTGACGCCGGACGTGGTGCGGGCAGCCGTCGAGGCGGTGCCCGCCGAGTGGCTACACCCCGTCGAGGGCCTCGCCGGCCTGGACTCCCCGTCGGCCGTGCGTGCGGCATACGTCGACTGCCTGCTCGCCCGGCTGGCCGACCGCTCGGCCTGGCTGCCCGGCCCGCCCGCCGGACCGCCGAGCGAAGGACCGGAGGACCTGGCCCGGTCCCAGGAGGCCCGCCGGCGGTGGACCCGATGAGCGAGCCGGCCCGGCGCCTCGTCCCGACCGCCGACGCCGAGCGCTCCCCCTGGTTCGCCTACCAGTACCTCGTGCTGCGCGCCGTCCCCCGCGTCGAGCGCGAGGAGTTCGTCAACGTCGGGGTCGTGCTCTACAGCCAGGACGCGGGCTTCCTGGACGCGGCCGTGCACGTCGACGCGTCGCGGCTGCGGGCCCTCTGCGCGGACATCGACCTCGACGCGCTGGGCGACGGGCTCGAGACCGTTCGGGCCGTATGCCGTGGCGAGGCCGTCGCGGGGCTGGACGCAGCGGCCCGGCCCTGGCGCAGGTTCGGCTGGCTGGAGGCGCCCCGCAGCACGGTGATCCAGCCGTCACGCCCCCACGGCGGGCTCACCCGCGACCCCGCGGCCGAGCTGACCACCCTGCTCGACCGCCTCGTCCGCTAGCCGCGAGCACTGCGCTGGGCCCTGCCAGCGCTCGCGCCGTGGCCAACGGGTGGGTTCCACCACCGTCATCGGTGGCCTTCTCCACCCGTTGCCGCGAGCGCTGCCCGCGAGGTGGGCCGCGTGGTTAACGGGTGGATTCCGCCACTGTCATCGGTGGCCTTCTCCACCCGTTGCCGCGAGCGCTGCCCGCGAGGTGGGCCGCGCGCCTAACGGGTGGATTCCGCCACCGTCATCGGTGGTCTTCTCCACCCGTTACCGCGAAGGCATCGAGGTCGAAGCCCTGGCTGACCGGGTCTCCATCCCGCCCATCTCCAGAGGACGCGTTGCGTGTGCCGCCTCGTCCGGCTGCGGGTCCTCCGACCAGGATCACGTCGCGGCGGGGTGCGCCCGCTGACCCCTGCGCCGTGCGGAGAAGTCTCGAACCATCATGGCCGCGGCCGCCGCCAAAAGGGTCCCCGCGACGACATACTGCGCCGGCCCGAAGGGGCCGCCCGTCTCGTCGATCGAGACGTTGAACGACGCAAGGTGCCACGGACCAATGAGGAGTGCGCTCAAGGCGACAGCCGACATCACGTGCTCTGTGGGTGTCGCTGTGTCCTGGGCAAAGTCGGGCGCCATCAGCGCGGTCACCCACGCGAAACCCATCAAGGGCCAGACCAGGTCGGCAATCGCACCCAGACCGTCATTCAGGTTGTAGACGGTGGAGGAGGGGTACTGCACCGCGAGGTCCCAGACGAACAGACACCCGAGGGCGGGAACCAGCCCGACGATCGCTGTCCACCATCGGCCTCGGCTCAGCCCGAGGAGGAGGAAGCCGACCGCCATGGCGAGGTAGGCCGAGGGGTGGGAGTCGACCAGGAAGATGACACCGGCGACGCCGAACGAGGCTGCACATGCCAGCGAGATGGCGCGGCGGGTTCGGCTCATGCCGTCAGTGTCCCGAGCCCGGGCACGGATGGCAAAGCTCAGTCCGCAGGCCGACCCCGCCGGCCTCGCCACCGTCCGACGTCACGATCCGGGGCGCCAGACGCCCCGGATGTAGCAGAAGAGTCACCATGGATCGATGGAGACGGTTGGACTACGTGAGCTGAGGCAGGACGCCTCCGGGCTTGTGCGGCGCGTCGAGCGAGGCGAGGAGATCGTCATCACCGTCTCTGGCAGGCCCAGCGCCAGACTCGTGCCAGCCCAGGAGACCCGCTGGCGCCGGTGGGAGGACGTCGCGGACCTGTTCGCTGGACCGGGCGACCCGGACTGGAACGCAGACAGAGAGCTGCTCGACGACACCATGCGAGACCCGTGGGGCGACCAGTGAACGGTCGACCCCAGACGAAAGAACGGGGCCTGCTCGACACGAGTGTGGTGATTGCGAGCGACGGCGACTACATGCCAGGCGTCCTGGCCATCAGCGCTGCCACCTTGGCAGAGCTGCACTTCGGAGTGCTCGTGGCGAGCTCTGCGCAGGTGCGCGCCGAGCGACTCAGGCGCTTGAGCCTCCTCCAACGTCGGTTCGACGCCTTACCCCTCGACGAGGCGGCCGCGGCCAGCTACGGACGACTCGCCGCCGCCGTCGTCGTCGAAGCCGGTCGCCAGCCTCGCCGACGCACCATGGATCTGCTCATCGCGGCGACAGCCCACGCCCACGATGCCGTCCTCTACACCCGCAACCCGGACGACTTCGCCGGCCTAGAAGGACTGATCGACGTTCGTGTGGTGTGACGAACCGCGGCACGCGCGGGTGCAGGACAAGCAGCGGTGTGCGCACACTGCGCTGTCCGACGGAGCACGCAGGCGCTCGTCCCTTCGCACCCGTGGCACAGTCGTCTCATGAGTGCGGCAGACCACACTCCTCGGGAGCCGAGGCTGGCAACCCCTCGGCGGGTGCTGCGGCCGTGGCGACCGAGCGAGTCGCCGGTCCTCCGCGAGCTGTGGAGCGAGCGAGACCCGCGGGTGCCGCCCCACCGGCGGATCGGTGACGATGGGAGCCCTACGGTCGAGCAGCTGGCCCAGTCGATTCTCTCCCATCCACCCACGTCGCTCGGGCTCATCGCCGTCGAGCTCGCGGAGAACGGGGAGGTCATCGGCTACTGCGGGTTGGCGGACGGCGCACGTCCTGGCCCAGGTGAGACAGAGCTGGCCTTTGAGCTGCTGCGCCGCCATTGGGACCGGGGCTATGCCACCGAGGCGTCGCATGCGGTCCTCGGCTGGGCCAGATCGTCGGGACATCGACGCCTTTGGGCGACGGTTTGGGACTGGAACAGCGCCTCCCGGCGAGTTCTGGCCAAGCTGGGATTCGCCGAGACCGGGGAGCGTGAGCTGGACGCGTCCGGTGGAACCTCGCTGCTCCTCGTTCGACAGCTCTGAACACACCGCGTATGTCGCAGACGGGTCCTCGCTGACCGGTGAACAGCGCTCCAGGCCGTCACAGGTCCATGAGCAGGGCAAGGGTCTCGCGGATCTCACCCAGGGACACCGGGCCGACGTTCCCCGTGCGTGCATGGATGCGACTCGTGGCCACCGACCGCACGTGCTGACACTGCGCTGCAGACGGCTCAGCGAGCTGGTTGTGCTCGTCTGGGTCGAGGCGGACCTCGCTGCGGTTCTGGCGCAGGGTTCGGGTCAACGGCACGACCTGGATGACGTTGGGGCCGCCGCCCAAGATTCGAGCGGCCGTGACGACGACGGCTGGCCGGCGCAGGCCGGCCTCGCTGCCCGTGGGCATGCCCAGGTCGAGTTCGACAACGTCACCCGGCGTCAGCATTGAGCCAAGCGACTTCGTCGTCCGACAGCCTCCCCGCCAGGTCGCGTGCTACCGCGTCCTGGTCCAGGGCGCGGATTGCTCTCATCACCGTCTCGTCGACAGTCTCGTGACGCTGAGCCGCCAAGCGGGTCACGCGCGCGTGAGTGGTTCTGCTGACGCGGATCGTCGTTGTTTCGGCCATGGGATGACCGTATGCGCTGTAGACGGTCTCGTCTACAGCGCGGTCGTGGACTCGGCACGCAGGAGTGTGTCGACGTCGCACGGGTCTGGGAAGAAAAGTCGGCGAGCCATCACAATTGGAGCGCTGTAGGGCGTCCGTGGCCACCCAGGCGTGCGCACCCACGGGAGACGCCCCCTGGTCGGACCGACGTCCGTGCGAGGGGCTGTCATGAACTCTGGTCGCTACCAGGGCTCGACGGTGAGGCTGGGCCACCGAGCGGCATACTCGCACGCTTTGGCGTCATAGACCTGCTTGGGCGCGAGGCGACGGTGCGGGCGGAGGTGCATGCCGAGGACATCGTCGAGGCCGAACGGTGCATAAAGCCGTAGCCCGGACTCGTCCCTGGTGACGCCGACGCAGCAGGCCGTTGAGGCGAAGGCCCGGATGGCGTCGGTGGCGCTGCTGAAGGGAGGGCAGGGCTTCCCGAACTTCTCTTCGTACCAGAGGTGCACGCGTGCCTGGTTCCGGACCTCGAGCGGTGCTGGGACGTCCGCCATGAGCTCATCGGCGGCGCGGATGACGACGTCCTCGGCCTCCCAGCTCAGGTCGGAGTCGTCGTGGTAGAAGACGTCGTAGTCCTTGATGCCGTACCCGGCGGGCTTGCCCTCGACGGAGTTCCAGACGTTCTGAAAGACCGCACCCGCCGTCAGCCACCATTCCGTCAGGCCCAATGATGGGAGGCGGTCCAGGACCGCGGCACACACAGGGTCGGCGAGCACCGCCGCCAGCACGATCTCATCGTGCACGTCCGAGGAGTGGCCCACCGCGTCAGCGTCTCACAGGGTCGGCCTCGCGCTTGGTCGTCTGGTCATCGGGCGCGAGACTGGGGCCCATGGGCACCTGGCTTGCATGGGGGGGGGCTGCTCGAGGACGTCAAGCGAGCGGCGGAGGCCGACGACCGCTCGGTCTCGGCGTGGATCCGCCGAGCCGTCGAGCACGAGCTGTCCCGCTCCGCCTAGAACCTCTGACGTCCGACGCGCGGCAAGAGCGGATGACGTCGGGTCTGCTAGGTGGCCTATCTGGCCAGACCGAGGAACGCCATCAGGGCCCGTTTGACCTCTACGAGGCCTTCGGGAGTCAGCCGACCCACACGAGTACCGACGTTCTCGCGGCGAACGGTAGTGATCTTGTCGATCATGACGTGGCTCTCGTGCTGCAGGCCGGTGAGGTCGTCCGCGACGACGCGAACGCGTAGCAGAGGAGCATCGACCAAGGTCGTCGTCAGCGGCATGACCGTCACCGAGGCGGTACCGGCGAACAGGTCGTCCTGCACGATCAGCGCAGGCCTGGGCTTGGACGCGTACACGCCCCCAGCCACGGTCCACAGCTCGCCGCGTCTCACTCCTCGTCCCAGGACGCGCTGATCGCCTCGACGAACGGCTGGTCATCGGCCAGCTCGTCCGAGCCTGCGACGATCCCTGCCTGACGGTGCGCCTCCTGCGCAAATCGCTCGCTGCGCACGTCAGGGACCCAGATCTGCACCGGCCGAAGGCCGCGTGCACGCATCCTGCGCCGGTACTCACTGACTCGATGCTTCACCGTCATGCCCACCACGTTACATGTAACAAGCGTTCAGGACCGATAGGTGAAGCGCGCTGCCATCGGCATGAGCGGACGTTCCGAGCCCGACCCACGCTCCGACCCTGACGCCAGACCACCGGAATGGCTCGACGACCAACGTCCGTGAGGAAGTCGTCGAGCGTCTTCGCCATGTCGATCACGTTCCCGTCAGTGCTCGTTGGGCTCACGAGCTTGTCCAACAGACACACGGCGGGGTCGTGCTCCACAACCAGGACGCGGGCTTCGTCGACGGTGCGCGTCGACGCGCTGGGCGACGGGTTCGGGACACTGCGGGCCGTATGCCGTGGCGGGGCCGCCGCGGGGGCGAGCTGACCACCCTGCTGGACCGCCAGCCTCGAACCAACAGACAGGGATCGAGGTGGTGCCGGGTCAGCGCTGAGCCCGCGCCGTGTCGAGCACGACCGAGGTGGAGCCGACCTCGGTGCACGTGAAGGTGATGTCACCCTGGACGAAGTCCTCCCCCTGCGCGCACACGTTGTCTCCTTCGCCGACCTGGATCGTGGCGGTGCCGCCCTGGGTGGCCTCGGCCAGCCTGATCTTCTCCCGCACCCTCCTGAATCGGCCCTGCGAGTTCAGCGAGCGCGGCAGGTCGTGGAACTCGGTGCCTGAGATCTCGAGGCGGCAACTGCCGCTGCTGTCGCACCGACTGCTCCACGAGCCCGTCTCGCACGCTGAGAGCAAAAGCGTCGCGGCGACGGTGCCAAGAGCGGTGGCGAGGTGACGACGAGACCTGGTCATGGGCACGACAGCAGTATAAGGGTGAGGCTAGAGGGTCACGGGTCGACCGTCTCGCCGACCGGCGCGCCGCCGCAGCGTTGTCGTGCACCGCGAACGCGGACATCGTTCTGCAGCTCAGGCAGGTCCCGCGGGTCTGTCGACTCCCAGGTGGTCAGTCGGAGTCGGTCAGTGGTGAGCACCGTGGTCCGCACACCCCACAACCTGGCCTGGCTCACCCGGCGAGGTGTCCCCAGCGTCCGGCGAGGTCGGACCAGGGACCGACCTCGGCGACGCGGCCGTCCACGACCACGACGACGACGTCCGCCTGCGCGAGCGCCGCGCGCTTGGAGCTGGCACCGACGACGGTCATCGACCGGGCGCGCAGGGCCTGCCACAGCTCGATCTCGGTGCGCGCGTCCAGCGCCGAGGAGACGTCGTCGGCGAGCAGCAGCTCGGCGTCGGCGGCGACCGCTCGGGCCAGGGCCAGGCGCTGGACCTGACCGCCGGACAGGCGGACCCCGCGGTGGCCGACGAGCGAGTGGGCCCCGCCGGCCTGCTCGACGTCCGGTCCGAGCCGCGCCACCCCGATGGGGCTCTCGAAGGCACGGTCGAAGCCGAGGCGGACGTTCTCGTCGAAGGTCCCCGACAGCACTCGGGGCACCTGTCCGACATACGCGACCTGACCCGGCCGCAGGAAGACCTCGGGGTCGGTGATCTCCTCGCCGTTCCACCGCAGGGAGCCGCGGTGGTCGGCCAGCCCGGCGACGGCGCGCAGCAGGCTCGACTTACCGGAGCCGACCTGCCCGACCAGCAGCACGAGCTCGCCCCGGTCGATGTCGAGGTCCACGTCCTCGACGCCCACCGTGCCGTCCTCGTGCACGGCGGACAGCCCGCGCATCGACAGGCGCCGCAGCGGCACGCGGGGGGTGGAGGCCGGCTCCGGGGCGGTGCCGGCGACCAGGTCGACGTCCGTCGGCAGGGCGACGAGGTCTGCGCCCCCCGCCATCCGGCTCGTCGCCACCTGCCAGGCGCGCGTGCCCGGGGCCTCGGTGACCACGGCGCCGGCGACCCGGCCGAACCAGTCGAACCCGTTGACCGCGCTGACGACCAGCAGCGCGGTGGCCAGGCCCCACCGGCCCGTCAGGACCCCGCCCCACGCCGCGACGGCGCCGGCCTGGACCATGACGGTGGGCACGCCGTCCAGGAAGGCCTGGACCCGGTGCTCGCGCACCGCGGCTGCCACCCGTCCTGCGTCGACGTGGCGCAGGTGGCGGCGCACCTCCGGCATACGGCCGGCGAGCTTGACCGTGCGGGCCGACTCGAGCACGGACACGAGGACCCGGCCGAAGCGGGCCCGGGTGGCCGAGGCCTGGGCCGCGGACCGCCCGGCGACGGGGCGACCCACCGCGGAAGCGGTCGCGGACGCGGCCATGACGACGAGCAGGACGAGGCCCGCCATCCAGGTCCCGGCGGCGATCGCGGTGACCAGGCAGATCAGCAGGCCGTTGACGAAGTCGACCCACCGGTCGGCGTAGCGCGCGTAGCGGTCGGAGTCCATGGCCCGGGCCACCACCTCGCCGGCGGGGACGCGCTCGAGGCGGCGCTGCCCGGTTTGGCCGACGAGCACGGACATGCGTACCCGGAGCAGGACCTCGATCCACCAGCGGGGATAGCGCACGACCGCCGAGGCGAGGGCCACCGGGCCCAGGAGCGTGACGGCCACGACGAGGCCCAGCCACCACCACGGGGAGGCGCCACCCTGGAGGGCCTGCACGGTGTGGCCCCAGGCATAGCCCGTGATGGCGCCCAGCGCGCCACCGAGCGACTGCGCGAGAAAGAGCGACGCGGCGAACAACCCCCACGTCGGTCGCACCGCGAGCACGTTGAGAATGCCTCGGGCCAGGGACGGTCCGTTGCCCGGGTCACGGGGGTTCGGGGGCTCGCCGCGCCGGCGGACGGTGCCCAGAGCGGTGACGGCGGTGCTGCCCTCGGGGGCGCCCGGGGTCGTCTCGCCCTCGGGCCGAGGGGCCGGGCGCACGTCCGTCTCCCGCGCCGCCTCCAGGAGGGTGAGGAAGGGGCCGGGCTCGGCGGCGAGCCGGGCCCGCTCCCCCGCCTGCACGACCCGGCCGTCCGCGAGGACGGCGACGAGGTCGGCGCGGGCGATCGTCGACAGCCGGTGCGCGATGAGGATGCCGGTGCGGCCGTGGAGCAACCGCTCGGACGCGGCCACGACGCGGGCCTCGGTGAGGGGGTCCATGCGGGCGGTCGCCTCGTCCAGCACGACGACCTGCACGTCCCGCATCAGCAGCCGGGCGAAGGCGAGCAGCTGCTCCTCCCCCGCGGACAGGACCGTGCCGCCGGGGCCGAGCAGGGTGTCGATGCCGTCGTCGAGACCGGCGACCCAGTCACCGAGCCCCAGCTCGGCCACGACCTCCTCGATCCGGTCGCGGGGCGCGTCGGTGAACAGCGAGATGTTCTGCGCGAGGGTGCCGGCCAGGATCTCGGTGCGCTGCGTGACGACACCCACGGTGCGACGGAGCTCCTGCAGGTCGAGGTCCAGGACGTCGACCCCGCCGAGGAAGACCTCGCCCGGACGCGGGTCGACCGCGCGCGAGACCAGCGAGGCGAGCGTCGACTTGCCCGACCCCGTGCGTCCGACGAGCGCCAGGGTCTGCCCCGCGGGCAGCGTGAGGTCGACGTCGCGCAGCGCGAACGCGCCCTCGGCGTACGCGAAGGTCGCGTGGCGGAACTCCAGGGTCACCGGGCCTGGGGGCAGCTCCTCGCCGCCGTCCGGCTCCGGCTCGACGGCCATCATCTGGCGCAGGCGCAGGATGGCGCCGAGCCCCGCCTGCAGGTCGGGCAGCTGGTCGGCGACGCGACCGATGTAGCCGACGAACGTCGCGGTGATGAGGAAGAGCGTGACGAGCTGGGGGACGGACAGCCGGTCGGTCGTGGCGAGCATGACCCCGACGGCGGCGACGGCGGCGAGCAGGGCGTGGAGGATCACCCCGGTGCGCAGGGTCACCGCGCGCTCGAGGGTCAGCACCTCGTGGAAGCGCCGGTGCACCTCGGCGGACAGAGCGGCAAGACGGCGTATGGCGAACGCCTGGCCGAGGCTCGTCCGCAGGTCGTCCTGCGCGGCGATGCCCTCCTCGAGGGCTGCGGCATGGTCGGTCCACGCGGCCTCCTCCACCACCTTGCGCCGGGCGATCTCGTCCAGGAGGCCGCGCACGGACAGGATGGCGGCCGCCGCGAAGACCGGAAACAGGAGCACCGACGGCCACCAGGTGAAGCCGGCGACGACGAGCATCGGGACGATCGAGACGATGGCGCGCAGCATCATCCAGACCTGGATCCGCACGAGGGAGCCGACCTCTCGGGTGTCGTCGTCGACGCGGTCGAGGATCTCCCCCACAGGCTGCTCCGACAGCGTCGGGAGCGGCTGGCTCAGCGCGGCGTCGAGCAGGTCGTCCCGCAGCCGCCCCTCGGCCCGGTCGGACACGGCGGCCCACAGCCAGCGGCCGAGGGTGTCGACGGCGGCTCCCCCGATGACGCAGGCGGCGAGCACCCACAGGAGGGTCCACGAGACCTGGTCGGCGAGCCGCCCCGCCACCACGGTGCCGAGCGCCGTGCCGACGGCTCCGGTGGTGAGCGCCAGGAGTGCCGCACCGGCCGTGGGGCTCCGGAGGCGGTGCCAGGTCACGGTGCGGTGATCAGCGGGGCGAGCACGGCGGCCGGACACAGTCACGGCGGTCGAGCCTACGCGAGCGAGGAGCCCGACCACCACGGACTTTCGGTGCCCCACGCTGGGTGCGCTCGGAGGGCTCGGCATAGGGTCGGAGCATGAGCTCCCTCGACCGACCCATGGCCCCGGACCCCTACGAGCTGCTCCCCCAGGTGGCGTCGTTCACCGTCACCAGCGAGTCCTTCGACGACGGCGCGGACCTGCCCGACGCCCAGCTCTTCGACTCCTGGGGGATGACCGGCGACAACCGGTCCCCCCAGCTGAGCTGGACCGGTGCTCCCGCCGAGACCCGCGGGTATGCCGTCACCTGCTTCGACCCGGACGCCCCCACGCCGAGCGGCTTCTGGCACTGGCTGCTCGTCGGCCTGCCCGCCGACTGCACCTCGCTGCCCGAGGGCGCGGGCGCCGAGCGCGGCAAGCACCTGCCCAAGGGCGCGTTCATGATGGCCAACGACTACGGCCTCAAGGCGTTCGGCGGTGCCGCCCCGCCCGCCGGCGACCGCCCGCACCGCTACATGTTCGCCGTGCACGCCCTCGACACCGACGACCTCGGCCTCGACGACACCGCGAGCGGCGCGGCGACCGGCTTCACGCTGGGCTCGCACACGCTGGCGCGCGCCGTGATCACGGGGATGTGCGAGGTGCCGGGCGACGACGCCTGAGCCCGCCTGAGCCCGGCGCCTGAGCCCCGGGTCCGGAGTCCGGAGTCAGGGCCCGGGGCTGCGCCCGTGGCGGGCCGCTCGTGCGGGCAGTCCTCGCAGTAGACTCGGACGAGTGCGCTTTCTCAACGGCCTGGAGCCGAGCTTCGACCTGACCTACGACGACGTCTTCATGGTCCCATCCCGGTCGTCCGTCACCTCCCGCCTCGACGTCGACCTGTCCACCGACGACGGCAGCGGCACGACGATCCCCCTCGTGGTGGCCAACATGACCGCCATCGCGGGGCGTCGCATGGCCGAGACGGTGGCCCGTCGAGGCGGGCTGGTCGTCATACCCCAGGACATCCCGACCGACATCGTCGCCGAGGTCATCGCGGACGTGAAGTCGCGCCACCTGGTCTATGACACCCCCATCTCGGTCAAGCCGCACCACACCTGCGGCTACGCGCTCGGCCTGCTCCCCAAGCGCGCGCACGGCGCCGCGATCGTGCAGGTCGACGACCGGCCCGTGGGCATCGTCACCGAGAACGACCTCGTCGGCGTCGACCGCTTCACCCAGCTGTCCGAGGTGATGAGCACCGAGCTGCTCACCGTCCCGGTGGACACCTCGCCGCGCGACGCCTTCGCCCTGCTGCACGACCACCACCGCAAGCTCGCCCCTGTCGTGGACGCCGACGGCCGCCTCGTCGGGCTGGTCACGCGTCAGGGCGCGCTGCGCGCCTCGCTCTACGCCCCCGCCACCGACGACCAGGGCCGGCTGCGGATCGCCACGGCCGTCGGCATCAACGGCGACGTCGCCGCCAAGGCCGCCGCTCTCGTCGAGGCCGGCTCCGACCTGCTCGTGGTCGACACGGCCCACGGGCACCAGGACAAGATGATCGAGGCGCTGCGCGCGGTGCGCTCGACCGGCATCGACGTGCCGATCGTCGCCGGCAACATCGTCTCCGCCGACGGCGTCCGCGACCTCGTCGAGGCCGGGGCCGACATCATCAAGGTCGGCGTCGGCCCGGGCGCCATGTGCACCACCCGCATGCAGACGGGCGTCGGCCGCCCGCAGTTCAGCGCCGTCCTCGAGTGCGCCGCCGCGGCCCGCGAGCTCGGCAAGCACGTCTGGGCCGACGGCGGCGTCCGTCACCCCCGCGACGTGGCTCTCGCGCTGGCCGCCGGGGCGTCCAACGTCATGATCGGCTCGTGGTTCGCCGGCACGCTCGAGTCGCCCGGCGACCTGCAGCGCGGCAGCGACGGCCGGGCCTACAAGGAGTCCTTCGGGATGGCGTCCAAGCGCGCCGTCGCCAACCGCACAGCCGCGGAGTCGAGCTACGACCGCGCGCGCAAGGCGCTGTTCGAGGAGGGCATCTCCGCCGCGCGCATGTACGTCGACCCGGCTCGCCCCTCCGTCGAGGACCTGATCGACGAGATCGTCTCCGGGGTGCGCTCCTCGTGCACGTATGCCGGCGCCCGCTCCCTCACGGAGTTCCACGACCGCGCGGTGGTGGGGATCCAGAGCTCGTCCGGCTACGCCGAGGGACGGCCGCTGCACCAGTCCTGGTGACCCCTGCGCGGTGAGCGTGCTGTGTCAGCCGCCGAGGGCGTCCGCCGTGGTCGTGACGCTGCCGCGGACGCCTGGCAGGACGGTGTTGTCGGCGTGCAGGTTGAGCATGCTGATCGTCTGCTCGGGCGCGTACTCCGCGCCCCACTGGCGCAGGTCGCCCGTGGTGTGGGCGTCCGCGACGAGGGTCATGGGGTAGCCGCGGTAGAGCCCGCCGTAGAAGGTGCTGCGGATGCAGGCGTCCGTCTGGGCGCCGCACAGGACGACCTCCTGCGCCCCGACCTGCCGGAGCTGGTCCTCGAGGTCGGTGTCGGCGAAGGCGTCGCCGTAGCGCTTGTCGACCACGGGCTCCTCGCCCGGGTCGAGCTCGCTCACGATCTGCCACCCGTCCGAGCCGAGGACCAGCTCCTGGTCGGCGTTGTGCCGCACCCAGATGACGGGGACCGAGCGCTCACGCGCCCGGTCGACCAGGGTGCGGACGTTGCCGATGACGGCGTCGCTGTTGATGGACTCGGCCATGACGTCACGCTGGACGTCGACGACGAGCAGGGCTGCTGTGGTGTCTGTCATGGCTCGACGCTAGCGACCGTTGCGGACGGAATCAGTCCTGAGACCGTCCCGTCGGCAACGAGCAGCAGACGTCCAGCACCTGGCCGTACCCCGGGAGGCGGCGGCCCGTCATACGACCGTCAGTGCATGACCGGGGTGGGGCCACCGGCGGAGTCACGGGGGTCGTGGGTGAGGCCGAGCTTGGCCTCCATCTCCTCGAGCGGCACACCCTTGGTCTCGGGCATGACCTTGAGGACCCAGAACAGCTGACCGACCATGAACACCAGGAAGATCGCGAAGGCCACGCCGCCACCGAGGGCGCCGATGATGGGCGGGAAGAAGGTCGAGGTCAGCCACGCGAACACCCAGTGGGTCAGCGAGCCGAGCGACTGGCCGCGGCCGCGGATGCGGTTGGGGAAGATCTCGGAGATGAAGACCCAGATGACCGCGCCCTGGCCGAACGCGTGCGCCGCGATGAAGACCAGGAGGCCGATCAGCACCAGGATGCTCGAGGTGGAGTCGAAGGCCCCGCCCTTGCCCTTCTCGTAGTAGAACATCAGGCCGGACAGGAAGCCGAGGCTGATCAGGTAGCCCACGGAGCCGATCAGCATGAGGCGCTTGCGGCCGATCTTGTCGATCACGGTGAGGGCGGTCATGGTGGCGACGAGGTTCATGAAGCCGACGGCCACCGACATCAGGAAGGCCGCGTCCGTGGAGGCGCCGGCCTTCTTCATGACCTCGGGGGCGTAGTAGAGGATCGCGTTGATGCCGGACATCTGGTTGAACATCGCGATGGTGAACGCGAGCAGGATGACCTTGCGGTGCTCCTTGACGAAGAACGGCACGGAGGGCGCGTTGGCCGCGGACGCGAGCGATGAGTTGATCTCCTGGATCTGGAGGTCGGCCTCCTCGCGCGTCTGGGTGAGCCGGCCGATGACCTCGCGGCCCTCCTCGTCGCGGCCGTTGGCCATGAGCCAGCGCGGCGTCTCGGGGACGGCCGTCAGCATGATCAGGAAGATCACGGCGGGGACGGCCATGACGCCGAACATCCAGCGCCAGTCGGTGGCCTCGTCGTTGATGATGATGCGGATGAGGTAGTTGGACAGGTAGGCGAGCAGGATGCCCAGCACGATGTTGAACTGCACCAGCCCGACGAGGCGACCGCGGACCTTGGCCGGGGCGATCTCAGCGGTGTAGATCGGGGCGCACACCGAGGCCGCGCCGACGCCGATGCCCCCGAGGAAGCGGAAGATCGACAGGATCAGGATGTTGGGGGCGAAGGCGGTGCCGAGGGCGCCCAGGACGTAGAGGATGCCGATGACGAACAGGACCTTCTTGCGGCCGAACTTGTCCGCGGGCTGACCCGCCGTCAGCGCTCCGAGGATCGTGCCGAGGAGGGCGACGCCCACGGCCCAGCCCAGCGCCGAGTCCGACAGGGAGAACTGGGCCTTGAGGGCCTCGGTGGTGCCGGAGATGACTGCGGTGTCGAATCCGAAGATCAGACCACCGAGCGATGCGACGAGAGCGCTGCGCAGGACAAGTGGCTTCATGGCGCATGATCCTGCCCCCACCGACCCCGCATCGCGCGCCGAAAAATGGTGCAGGGGCGCGGTTTCGACGATCGTGACCCGAGCGATACCTACCGGGCCGTCAATCGGGCGGTCGCCCGGCTGGTCAGACCCCTACCCGCAGCGCCCACATGGCCACCGCCGAGGCCGCCGCGACGTTGAGCGAGTCCACTCCCCCGGCCATCGGGATGCGCACCACCGAGTCCGCCGACGCGACGGTCCGCGCGGACAGGCCGTCGCCCTCGGTGCCCATCACGACCGCGAGCCGCTCCGGCGGCGCGGCGGCCAGCTCGTCCAGGGACACCGAGTCGTCGCTCAGCGCCATCGCGGCGACGTGGAAACCGTTGTCCCGCAGCAGGTCCACGCCGGCAGGCCAGGGGTCGATGCGGGTCCACGGGACCTGGAAGACCGTGCCCATCGACACCCGGATCGAACGTCGATAGAGGGGATCGGCGCACCGCGGCGTCACCAGGACGGCGTCGACCCCGAGCGCCGCGGCCGAGCGGAAGATCGCGCCGACGTTGGTGTGGTCGACGATGTCCTCCAGGACGACCACGCGCCGCGCAGCCTCCAGCACCGAGCCCACCGTCGGCAGCTCGGGGCGCTGCATGGACGCCAGCGCACCACGGTGCAGGTGGAAGCCCGTGAGGTCCTCGATGATGGGGTGGGTGCCGACATACACCGGGATGTCGCAGGACTCGGCCCAGGTGACGAGGTCGGCGAGGTCGGTGAGCCAGCGCTCGGCCATCAGGAAGGACCGCGGCCGGTGCCCGGCGGCCAGCGCGCGGCGGATGACCTTGTCGCTCTCGGCGATGTAGAGCCCGCGCTCCGGCTCGGTCCGGCGCCGCAGCGCGACGTCGGTCAGCCCCACGTAGTCGAGCAGTCGGGGGTCGGCGGGGTCGGTGATCGCGATGGGCACCGAGCAAGCCTAGTCAGGGAAAGACGACGAGCTTGACGATCGCGGCGACGCCCACGACGACGATCACCGCGCGCAGCGCCGCGGCCGAGATGCGGGTCCCGATCCGGGCGCCGAGCCAGCCGCCACCGAGGGCACCGAGGGCGATGAGCGCTGCCACGTCCCAGCGCATCTGGTCGCGGGCGACGACGATGAAGACGATCGCCGCCATGAGGTTGGTCAGGTTGGACAGGACGACCTTGACGGCGTTGACCTGCTGCAGCGGGTGCGGCAGGAGCAGGCTCAGCAGCGAGATGAGGATGATCCCTTGCGCGGCACCGAAGTAGCCGCCGTAGACGCTCGTCGCCCCCACGGCCGCCACCGCCAGCCGCATCCGCTGCGGGCTGACCACGTCCTGGTGCACGGCCTTGGTCCAGCGGTTGATGCGCGGCCCCAGCACCACGAGGACCAGCGCCAGCGCGATGAGCACGGGCACGATCACCCGGAACGCCTCGGCCGGCAGCACCAGCAGCAGGACGGCCCCGGTCACGGCGCCGACGCACGCGGCGGGCAGGAAGCGCCGCAGCAGGTCACCGAGGCCGGACAGCAGCGAGCGGAAGCCCGGGATGCTCGTGATGGCGGCGGCGCACAGCCCGAGGCTGTTGGAGATGTTGGCCGAGACCGGCGGGATCCCGAGCAGCAGCAGCGTCGGAAAGGTGATCAGCGTGCCTGACCCGACGACGGTGTTGATGGTCCCAGCGCCGAGACCGGCGAGGACGATGACCAGGGCTTCCCACAGCGACACCCGGCCACCATAGGTGGTGACCGGGTGTCCGTGCCCCGACGGGGCACATGCTGATCAGGCCGTATGCCGTGCGCCCGCCGTCAGCGCTGCTCGCTGCCAGGCGGCGGCGGGGTCGGGCCGGCGGGCGGCTCGACGTGGGGCGCGGCCGGCGGC
>NZ_DKGR01000062.1:0-17440 GCF_002453335.1 Arsenicicoccus sp. UBA6765 | reverse complement strand
CCATTGGGAGACACGCCCTAGGCGACCGGAAGTGACCCGCCGGGGCAGGTTGGCCGGCCAGACGCGGGCCTAGGCGACCAGAAATGACCCGTCGGGTCAGCTCGTGCGCGAATGGCGGCGGACGCGCGTTACGTCAGGGCGGTGCCGGCCGTCATTCCCATGACGACACCGACGGAGGAAGGTGGTCACCATGGACGGTCTGACCGGAGGTGGAGACGGAGGCAGCGACGGAGACGCTGACGTCCTCGCCGCGGCCTTCGAGGCACACCGGGGTCGGCTCGAGGCCGTCGCCGTGCGGATGCTCGGGTCGCGGACCGACGCCGAGGACGCCCTGCAGGAGGCGTGGTTGCGGCTGTCGCGCCAGGACGTGGACAGCATCGACAACCTCGCGGGCTGGCTGACCACCGTCGTCGGTCGTGTCTGCATCGACGTGCTGCGGTCCCGTGCGAGCCGGGGCGCGACGGCATACGACGAAAGAACCCCCGAGCTGGTCGTGGTCGAGGACGGGAGCCCGGCCCCCGAGGAGGAGGCCGTGCTCGCGGAGTCCGTCGGGCTGGCGATGCTCGTGGTGCTGCAGACGCTCACCCCGGCCGAGCGGCTGGCGTTCGTGCTGCACGACATGTTCGCCGTGCCGTTCGCCGACATCGGTCAGATCCTCGGCCGGTCGACGGACGCCACCAAGATGCTGGCCAGCCGGGCCCGGCGCAAGGTCCGGGGGAGACCGGCGGACCCGGGCCACGGGCGTGAGGGGCGCGCCGTCGTCGCGGCCTTCCTCATGGCTGCGCGGGAGGGCGACTTCGACGGGCTGCTCGCGGTCCTGGACCCGAACGTCACCCTGCGCATCGACAACCCGCGCGGATCCAGCGTGCGCATCGGCGCCACGGAGGTCGCGACCCTCGCCGAGCGCGGCGCTCGTGGCGCGGCGATGGCCTGGGCGGCGATCGTCAACGGCTTGCCGGGCGTGGTGTTCCGGAGCAAGGACGGCAGGGCCTTCGGCGTCGTGGGGTGCACGGTCGTGGACGGGCTGATCGTGGAGATCGTGTCGGTCAACGACCGCGCCCGGGTGCTGGCGGCCGGTGTGCAGGACCGGCCTCCGGCGGGGTGACGGTGTTACGTCTGTGGCCGGGCCGCCGTCATACGGGTATCACCGCAACCAAGGAGAACGTGATGGAAGCCCGACTCAACCCCTTTGCCCACGACACCCTCATGACCATCCTCCCGCACGTGATCTCGGCCGGCCGCGCCGCGAGCGGAGCGCTGCCCGAACGCGTCGCCGAGCTGGTCAACATCCGCGCCAGCCAGATCAACGGCTGCGGCGCCTGCCTCGACATGCACGTCAAGGAGGCGCTCCACGCCGGCGAGACCCCGCTGCGCGTCAACCTCGTGGGAGCCTGGCGCGAGACCACCGTCTTCACCGAGCAGGAGCGCGCCGCACTCGCGCTCACGGAGGAGGGCACCCGCCTCGCCGACAGCACGGGCGTCAGCGACGAGACCTGGTCGTATGCCGCCCACCACTTCGACGAGTCGACGCTCGGTGCCCTGGTCGCCCAGATCGCGCTCATCAACACCTTCAACCGCTTCAACGTCATCACCCGCCAGCAGGGCGGTCACTACGAGGTCGGCCAGTTCGCCTGACTCACCGCGTGGAGTGCAAGCCTCCGACATCCCCGACATCTACGCGATGCCGGGGGTGCGGTGCGCCGAGAGGCGCTGCGTCGACGCAAGGTTCAGCGCCAGGTGCCGATCTGATCGACGAACTGGTCTGCTATCAGCCGAAGTCCGTCGTCGAGGACCCGCTCGACCTCAGACCGCTCGACGCGGCTTTCACCGTCGCCCCACGCCAGCAGCAAGCCCAGGTCGTCCCGCAGCTCGGGGTGGATCCCGCCCCAGCGCGAGGCAGCCCGCGCCCGGTCGGTGGTCCACGTCCCGTCGTGCACGCTGACCAGTCCGGCCACGGCGACGAGCGTCTTGCGGCCGATGCTGCGGGCCAGGGCACCCACGGCAGCCTGGGCGGGCTGGTCCTGGTCGGCTCCCTCCGGGATGCGAGCCAGCGTGTCCCGCCAGGCTTCTCGCCGCGCGGGCAGGTCTCCGTTGAAGCCGCGGGCGGCCGCACGGTCCCCGCGGTAGGGCGGCAGGTCGGCGGCCGGGTCGGGCCCCGCGAGCCAGACGCAGTAGTGACGGAGGAAGACGCGGTTGCCGTAGCCCTCGTCGTGGGACCCCAAGTCCTGAGTGGTGGCGGTGCCGATGGCTACCTCACGCGCCAAGGACCGGTGCTGGGCGGAGAGCCTGCGGGTCAGCATCGCCGCCTCGGCGGGGTCGAGGCCGATCGCCAGCAGGTCGACGTCGGAGCGCCCGACGACCGCCTGTCCCGTCGCCACCGAACCGTAGAGGTAGAGCGGCACCTGAAGGTCGAGGCGGCTCACGACGTCAGCGATGACAGGCTGGAACTCGACCGGGACCCGATCACGGCTCGCGCCGGTCACGATCGTCCCGTCCGGGGCCAGCGACTCGTACGGATCGCGCATCAGCGAGCACCCGTCCCGATGCCGGCGCCCAGGGAGCCGGCACGCCGTGAACTCCATTCGGCGGTCACTCCCACGCTCCCAGCTCCGCCTGCGTCGGCGGAGCGTCGACGTCGTCCGGCACCTCGAACCGCATCATCGCGAACGTCCGTGGTGCCGGCGCGGCCGCAGGGACCATGCGGGCCACGGGTCGCTCGTCCCTCAGGATCGTGACCTCGTCGCCAGCTTGCACCTCGTCGAGTACCTGCCCGAGGTGGGCCCTGAGGTACTGCTCCGTGTGGTTGCGCACGGACCCAATCTGAGCCACCGCTGCTCGAGGGTCAACAGGCGCTGCTGTGGAGCGTGGCGCGCCGCAGGAGGAGACTGCGAGCACGTTTGGCTGCGGACGTCGAGGTGGAGGAGAGCTGATGCGCATCTACGGATTCACGGAGTATGGCGGGCCCGAGGTCGAGCGCTTCCTGGACGTGCCGGACCTGGTGGTGACGCCGGGCGCGGTGCTCGTCCGTCTGCGGGCCGCCGGGCTCAACCCCGCCGACATCAAGGTCCGCAGCGGGCAGCGCCAGGGCAAGGTCGAGGTGCGCTTCCCGATGGCCATGGGGCGCGAGGCCGCGGGCACGGTGGTCGAGGACCCGTCGGGCCGCTTCCGCGAGGGCGAGCTCGTCTTCGGTTCGTGCGCCTCGGGATTCGGCGCTCTCGGTGATCTCGTCCTGCTCGAGCTCGACCAGACGGCACGCGTCCCCGACGGGGTCGAGGCGGAGCAGGCCGCCTGCATCCCGGTCGCCATCGGGACGGCGTGGGATGCCCTCGGCGAGCTGGGGGTCGGGACGGGTGGCACGGTCTTGGTGCTCGGAGCCGGGGGAGGGGTGGGCGTGCACGCCGCGCAGCTCGCCGCGCACCTCGGGGCCCGCGTCATCGGGGTGGCGAGCGCGGCCAAGGCCGAGCTCGTCGCGAGCGCGGGCGCGGAGCACGTCGAGTCCGGGGATGGGTGGGCCGAGGTCGTGGCGGAGCTCGCGGCCGAGGGTGTCGACGCCGTGGTGGACGCCGTCGGCGGGGACACGCTGCGGCAGGCCGCCGCCCTGGCCAAGCACCCGTCGGCGATCCGGAGCTCGGCCTCGCCGGCGCTCGCGACCGAGCTGGGCGGGTCGGGCATCACCCGTCGTCGGGACGCGTCGGTGTATGCCGAGCTGGCCGATCTCGTGGCCCGGCAGGACCTCCGACCTGTCATCCACGCGACCTACCCGCTGGCCGAGGCGCCGGCAGCGGTCGCGGAGGTCGCGTCGGGTCACGCCACCGGCAAGGTCGTCATCTCCGCGCAGGTGGGGTGAGGACGGGGAGCAGCAGCTCCACGCGCCGACCTGGTCACCATCTGTGCCGCGCGGACCCGCGTCCCGCTCGAGCAGCCGCAGGTGTTGGCGCGCGCAATCCGAGCGTTCTGGGATCGGATGGCCTGACCCTGCGCCGAGCACGGCGGGGCGCGAGCCGGGCTGTGCGGCATGCCCGCTCACCCGACGACGCTCGCGTTAGGGTCGTCGCATGGAACCCGAGGCCGAGCAGCCCCTGCAGGGAGGCAACGCGACCGAGGGTGTCGTGCGGGTCGGTGACACCGTCCGCAAGCCGTGGTTGCCCACCACCGAGCGGACCATCGGCTACCTGGAGACGCTGCGCGAGCGGGGCATCGACGTGCCGGCGACGCACGGGCGCGACGAGCGGGGCCGGCTCGTCCTGAACTACGTGCCCGGGACCCTGGCGATGGACGTCGCCCCGCTCGGCACGGACCAGGTGTGGCGGGTGGGTCGGCTCGTGCGGTCGATCCACGACGCGAGCGTTGGCCTGCCGGTGCCGGACGACTGGCCGGTGCTGCTTCCGGCATACGGACCAGACCTGTTGTGCCACAACGACCTTGCGACCTGGAACCTGATCATCGACGGCGACCGCTTGGTCTTCATCGACTGGGACGGAGCCGGCCCGAGCACGCGCCTGTGGGACCTCGCGTATGCCGCGATCGCGTTCGCGCACCTCTTCCCGGGCGCCGACGTGGCGGAGTCGGCCGAGAGGCTCGCGGCGTTCGTCGACGGCTACGGCGCAGATCGCGGTCTGCGAGATGCGTTGCCCGCCACCATGATCGATCGCGCCCAGGCGATGCACGACCTGCTCAGGAGCTCGCACGAGACCGGCCGCGAGCCCTGGGGCAGCATGTATGCCGAGGGCCACGGCGAGCACTGGCACGGCACCGTCGAGTTCATCCGTGCGCACGAACGACATTGGCGCACAGCCCTCGTCGACTAGGGCGTGTTGAGCCCGCACGTCCGAGATCGGGGCCGCTTCTGGTGGCTATGACCACCAGGAGCGGCCCCGATGTCAGGAGATGCCGTCGGGGAGGGGGCCGGTGAGGTAGCCCTGGACGGTGGGGGCGATCATCGTGACGAGGTCGTCGAAGCTGTGCGCGACCAGCGGGGGAGCCTTGAGGATGTAGCGGCCCAGGGCGATGCCGACGATGTGCGTCATGGCGGTGGCCATGCGCAGGCCGGGATGGTCGTCGGGGAGGTGCGGAAGCATGTCGTGCAGCACCGCCTCCACCGCGAACTCGCGGAACTGGTCCAGGGCCTGGTCGTTGGCGAAGGCCGACACCACCAGCGCGCGGAGCGGAGCTGCGGTGACCGGGTCCTCCCAGAGGCCGAGGTAGGAGCGGGTCAGGCGCTCGCCCCACTCCTCCTGCGGCCCGGTCGCCGACTCGCGGACCGCGGCCATCGCCTCCGGGGGCAGCGCCAGTGATGCGGCGAAGAGCCCTTCCTTGTCGCCGAAGAAGTGCCTGATCAGGCCCGGATCGACGCCGGCCTGGCCGGCGATCGCGCGCAGCGTCGCCCCCTTGTAGCCGTGCTGGGTGAACTGGTCGCGCGCGGCGTCGAGGATCGCGTCCTTGGTGGAGACCGGGCCGGGTCGGCGGCCCGTCCGGCCGTTCGTGTCGACGCTCATCCGTCACTCTCCTCGCTGCGGTGGCTTCTCCAAACTGTATCCGCCGATGTTGACTTCCACGATTGTGGAGTTCTACGATTGTGGAAATCCAGGTCGCTGAACCACTGAGTCGTCATACGACCTCCGGGCTCCGGCCGCACTCGATCGAGGAGTCACCATGGCCACCAGCACCGCCACCCGCACAGCCACCCACCGAGGGGGCGCCGACCCACGCGTGCTGCTCGGCGCCATCCTCGGCATCCCGACCGTCATCGCCCTCATGCTCCTTGCCTTCGCCGTTCCCGCGCTGAGCTCCGGCGCCAAGGACCTGCCCCTCGCCGTCAGCGGCCCCGCGCCTGCTGTCGCGCAGCTCACCGGGATGCTGGGCAAGACCAGCCCCGGCACCTTCGACGTCGCGACCTATCCCACGGCGCAGGAGGCGGCGACCGCCATCCGTGAGCGCGAGGCGATAGGTGGCCTGTCCGTGGCACCCACCGGCGTGACGGTCCAGACCGCGGCCGGGGCGGGTGCGCCATACTCCGCTCTGCTCAAGGGAATCGGCGCCCAGCTGGCCGCCAAGGGTCAGCAGGTGACCTACTCCGAGCTGGCGCCCATGCCCCAGGACGACCCCGCCGGCGCCGCCCTGATGACCCTCGGACTGCCCCTCATCTTCGGCGGTATGGCGTCCGCGGCCGCCCTCGTCCTCGCCTACAGCGGCTCCGCTGCTGGGCGTCTCGGTGGCGTCCTCGCGATCTCGGCGCTCGGCGGACTCGTGGCGACGGCAATCCTGCAGCACGGCTTCGGGGTGCTGGACGGAAGCTACTGGCTCACGTCGGCTGCCGTCGCTGCGGGCATCGCCGCCATCTCGGCGACCGTCGTCGGCCTCGGCTCGCTGCTGGGCGTCGCCGGGATCGGCATCGGTGCGGTGCTGATGCTCTTCGTCGCCAACCCGCTGTCGGGACTGGCCACCGGTCCCGCGTGGCTGCCCCAGCCGTGGGGCGAGATCGGTCAGTACCTCCCCGTCGGCGCGGCGGCGACGGCGGTACGGTCGGCGGCGTACTTCGACGGTGCGGGGGCGACCCGCGCGTGGGTCGTGCTCGCGGCCTGGATCGTGGTCGGCGTCCTGCTCGCCCTGATCCCGCGCCGCCGCCCCGCTGCCGCTTGACCTCAGGGGCAGGCTGGGGCGCATGGACTTCTTCTGCTTCCATCGCGACCGGGTCGGCGCCGAGCAGCTGCGCGTGAGCATGGTCGAGGAGCACTGGTCCTACATGGACCGGTTCGACGGCCGCTTCGTCGCCCGCGGTCCGACCTTCGACCAGGAGGGCACGTTGAGCGGCAGCGTGCACGTCGTTGCCCTGCCCGATGCCGCCGCGGCGTGGGCCTTCGCCTTCGAGGAGCCCGGCTACCAGGCGGGCGCCTCTCGCGACGTGCTGGTGAGGCGCTGGCACAACGTGCTCGGGCGAACGATGTGGTCGTATGCCGGTGACCACCGCAGCGAGAACCTCTACCTGGTGCTGGGATTCGCGCGAGCGCCGCGTCCCGTCAGCGAGCTCGCCGCTCCTCCTGGCGATCTCGTGGCCTACGGGCCGCTGCTCTCCGACGACGGTCGTCAGGAGCTCGGCGTGGCGGCGCTGCTGGCGGCCAAGGACCGGGTCGATGCCCGCGGGGTGCTGGGTGGCGGCGACCATGTCGGGATCGAGGTGCACGGCTGGGAGTTCGGTGGTCGCCGGGGCTAGCAGGGCCTGTGCGGTGCCGGCGGATCCGCGTTCCGGTTGCGCCATGCCCGACGTCGCGCGTCCCGATCTGCCGCCGTCGTTCGGCGTCGGTCAGGCCGATCAGCGGGCTCAGGCTCGGGAACTCGCATGCACAACGACCCATTGCCGCAGGTGGCGGCCACGGATCGGGGCGTTGTGCATGGAGTCGCGCCGTGGCCCCTGCCCGGACGAGGTGCACGGCCGGGATCGGGGCTGCTTTGGGTGGCTATGACCACCAGGAGTGACCCCGATGTCGCGAGAGGGCGTGAGGGGAAGGGATCCTCGCAGCACGAGCCTGAACGGGTTGCTCAGTGGAGCGCTCACGCCGGTCTGGTCGAGGCTCACTGGTCGACGAGCAGCCCGAGCAGGAGGGGCAGCAGGGCTGGGTGGGCCAGGGACAGGTCCGACAGCTCGGAGGCCGTGAACCACCCCAGGGCGTCGTGCTCGTCGGGCGCCAGGTTGGCCGGTTCGCCCGACCAGCCGGTCACCAGGAAGGCGTGCATCTCGAGCGTCGGGTCGTCGATCGTGATCCTCACCGGCGCCGGGTCGTGGATGGTGACGCCGAGCTCCTCCAGACATTCGCGCACCACCGCGTCGGCCGGGGTCTCGCCGGTCTCGACATGGCCGCCGACGAGATCCCAGCAGTCGGGGTACCAGCGGCGCTGCGGGTGCCGGTGCCCGAGCAGGACGCTGCCGTCGCGGACCAGGGCTGCAGCGGCGATCCGGTCAGGCGCCTGGGACATGTGGCCAGGCTACCCAGGGCCCGGAACTCGCCTGCACACGAATCATTGCCGCAGGTGGTGGCCGCTGATGGGGGCGTTGTGCGTGCGAGTTGCGGGGTCTCGTTGACCGGACGAGCGTCACGCCCGTGATCGGGGCTGCTCTTGGTGGCTATCACCACCAGGAGTGGCCCCGATGTCGCGAGATGCCGTCAGGGAACCGTCGAGAGGCGACTGACGGGGGGCAATCCGCCTGGGCAACCCGCTCTGGCCGGGGTGCTGGACTTCGGCGACATGTTCGCGGGCGACCCGGCCTGTGACCTCGCGGCCGCGTGGGTCCTGCTGCCCGACAACGCTGCTGGTGGCTTCTTCGACTCCTACGGCCGCGTCGACGACGCCACCGTGACCCGCGCGAGAGGGTGGGCGGTGCTGCGTGCGTTGATACTGATCATGGTCGGTGCCAATGGCCGCCTCGGTCGGCCGGGCGGCAAGCCGACCTGGGAGCCTGCCGGCTACGCCGCGTTGGACCGGTCCGTCCGCCACCCCTGACGGCGATGGAGCAGGGCGGGCGGATCCGTCATACCTGCGTGCCTGCCTCGATCCGCACCGGGTGCAGGTCGAGCGTGGGGTCCTCCATGGCGTCGGCCGCTCGCCGGACGACGTCGCGGAGCCAGGTGTTGCCGGGGTCCGCGGACTGCAGGGGATGCCAGAACATGCCCTCCACCAGCGGGATCTCGAGCTCGTCGGCGACGGCGATCGCCACGAGCCGGCCGTCGCGCACGGCCCGGGCGGCGAGCCGACGGGGCACCAGCGCCACGAGGTCGGTGCCCTCGACGATGGACGGCAGCGCCTGGAACCCCGAGATCCGCGCCGCGACGCGAGGCGCCTGGTCGACCTCGGCGAAGAAGCGCATCGGCGGGGTGATGATGCTGCCGCCGAACTCGCCGATGGCCTGGGGCGCCGCGGCGACGTCGGCGACGGTGAGCCGGTCGGCCGCCAGCAGCGGGTGCGCGGGGTCGAGCAGCACCACGAAGTCGTCGCGGAACAGGGCGCGGCTGTCCCCCGGCAGCGCGAAGCCCATCGGGCCGATCACGAGATCGACCTGGTTGAAGACGTGCGGCGTGCTGATGGGGCGCGAGGTCGGCACCACGTCGACGCGGATCCCGGGGGCCTCCTGCGTCATCCGGGCTCGCAGGTGGCGCAGCAGCACGGACGCCACGTAGTCCGACGCCGCGATGACGAACGTCCGGTCGCTCGTGGAGGGGGCGAAGCCCGCGTGCAGCTGCAGCGCCTCCTGGACGTCGGCCATGGCCCGGTCCACCCGCGGGGCCAGCGCCTCCGCGAACTGCGTCAGCTCGTAGCCGCGGCCGGCGCGCACGAGCAGCTCGTCGTTGAAGTGGCGCCGCAGCCGCCCGAGCGACGCGCTCATCGACGACTGGCTCAGATGCATCCTCTCGGCGGCCCGCGACACGTTGCGCAGCTCGAGCAGCGCCTGCAGCGAGGGCAGCAGATTGAGGTCGACATCCTTCATGTGGGCATTGTCCGCCGGGGGCCGGCCTCCGCGCCGGGGGTCGGCGGAAGTCCACCCCTCGGCTGGTATCGACCGCCGCGATACCAGGGCCAGCCGGGTCGCGCTTCCGCCCCGCCGGGTTCCCCGCCAGGGTTGGCCCACTCATCGCCTGAGCAATGGAGCCAGCATGTCCGCACCGCCCGCCACCCCCAGCCCCGCCGTCGTGGTCAACCCACGCACCGGCCGGCCCGCCGGGCCCCTCGAGGGTGCCATCCTCCTGGCCTGTGCCTGCATGTCCGTGCTCGCGGCCGTGCTCATGGCGCCCAACCTGCCCCGCATCCAGGAGGCCTTCGCCGGCACCCCGGGCGTCGAGGCGCTCGCCCCCATGGTCGTCACCGTCCCCGCGCTCATGGTCGGGCTCACCGCGCTGATCGCCGGCCGGGTCGTCGACCGGGTCGGCCGCAAGCGCCTCCTCGTCGGCGCCCTGGTGCTGTATGCCGTCGCCGGCACCGCCCCGCTGTGGCTGCCCACGCTGCCTCTCATCGTCGCCAGCCGGGTCCTCGTCGGCCTGTGCGAGGCCGTGATCATGACCGCGTGCACGACGCTGCTCGCCGACTACTTCCACGGCGCGCAGCGCGTGCGCTACTTCGGCTATCAGGTGATGACGACGACGATCGCCGCCACCGTGCTCTTCGGGCTGGGTGGCGCGCTGGGCGCCTCCAGCTGGCGGGTCCCGTTCGGGCTATATGCCGTGGGCCTGGTCCTGGCCGTGCTCTGCGCGGTGTTCCTGTTCAACACCACCCACGTGCCGGAGGGCGACGAGGCCTTGCCGCCGGTGCGGTGGAGCCTGCTCCTGGCGCCGGTCGCGGTGAGCTTCCTCGGCGGGCTGGTCTTCTACGTGCTGATCGTGCAGCTGTCCTATCGCCTCGTCGAGGTCGGCGTGACGTCGCCGCCGATGATCGGGCTGGTCAGCGCCATCGCGTCGGTCGGGACGGCGGCCGGGTCGTTCACCTTCACCCGCATCGCTGGTCGCGGGCACGCCTTCACGGTGCCCCTGGCCTTCGTCCTGTCCGGGCTGGGTCTGCTGGGCATGGGGCTGGCGCCGTCGGTGGCGCTGCTCGTGCCCGCGGCCGTGGTCACGGGCTTCGGCAACGGCCTGCTCCTGCCCAGCCTTCTGACCTGGACGCTCACCCCGCTCACCCACGAGCAGCACGGGCGGGGCACGGGCCTGTGGACCTCGGCGAGCTTCCTCGGCAACTTCGTCTGCCCGATCCTCGTCCTCGTCCTGGCGGGGGCCTTCGGCGGACTCGGGGTCGCCATCGTCGCGGTGGGCGTGCTCTCCCTGGTGGTCGGCGTGGCTGTCCGTCTGGGCCGTGGGTCGCGCCGGCCGCACCGCGGTCGAGGCGGCCGAGGCGCCTGGCGTCGCCCACTGAGGCAGGCGGGGCGGCATACGGTCGGGCGCCTGGGCAGCTCAGCCGGGCCTCTCGGTCCGGCGGCTCAGCCCGAGAACACCGACCAGCAGATCTCGTCGCGGCGGGCCTGGTCGTCGAGGACGAGCTGCCGCACCTGTGGCGGGAGCTGGTCACGCTGCCAGTCCCGCTCGGCGCGCGCGGCGTCCGGATCGTGCGGCTCCGCGGCGCGAATCGCCTTGATGGCGTAGGCCGCCGCCCCCAGGTCGTGCTCGGCGACGTGACCGACGCAGGCGGCCTGACCGGCGGCATACGCGGCGAAGCGGGCTGCGCCGGTGAGCGGGCGGGCGGCCCCCATGGCGTGGCCTCCGACGGCGCGGGCCTGCATCATCGGCACCTCGCCGCGAGCCCATCGCCGCGCCGCCTCGATGGCCTCACGCGGTCGCCGGTCGTCGGGCCGTTCGTGCTCGAACAGGGGCAGGACGCGCTCGGCGCAGGTCGCCGCCCACAGGGCGAGGAGCTGGTGGTCCTCGTCGGTGAGGGTGCCGCCGCGGCGCGTCGTCACCATGCTCGGGTCGCGAACTCGGGGGAGGATCAAGGGCTCTCACCGTCCTCTACGTGTTCGCGCAGCGCGGCGTCCAGCTCGTGCACGACCCGCGCGGCGGGGCTGCTCCCCTCACCAGTCCGGGGATAACGACGCAGCACCGCGACGAGCAGGGGAGTGGCGGACCGCACGACCGACTCGACGGTGACGGGTTCGCCGCCGACGTCGCAGGCCGTGCCCCCACGCTGCTGGAACGCGCAGATGGCGTGGGCCGGGGCTCGCAGGATGTGCCCCACCTGGGCGGCGTCGGCGAGGGGGTGGAGGTAGGCAGAGGCGGCGGCATCGCCCGCGGCCATCGCCGCGTGCGCTGCGGACGCCGATCCGGCGCTTTTGGCGGAGCGGTGGGCGGCCGGGCCGGTCACTCGTTGCGCCCTGGAGCGAGGAGCGCCGTTCGCGAACTCCCATGCTGCGTCGAGCGCCTCGCGCGGACGCGGGTCGTGCGGCCGGTCTGCCTCGTGGATCGGCAAGGCCCGCTCGGCTGCCGTCGCCGCGAACCTGGTCACCTCTCGCAGCTCGGCCGTCGTGAGCTCGAAGTCCGGTGTGCGAGAGGACGTCACATCGCCAGCCGGCCGTCGACGACGACGATCGTGTCGCCGCCGATCCAGATGTCCTCGCCGTCGTCGTGCACGTGCACCCGTCCGCGGCGACCGATCTGGCTGCCCTGTGCGACGACATACGACTCCGGCACCTCCCCGCGCTCGCGGAGCCACTGCGCGAGCGCGCCGTTGAGGCTGCCGGTGACCGGGTCCTCGTATGTCGGCCCGAAACCCCTCACCTCGTAGGCGCACTCGCCTCCAGGGGCCTCGAGTCCGACGACCCCGATGTGCAGCCCGCCGCGATCCGCGGAGGGGCGCAGGGCGCGGACCGCGTCGGCGTCGCGCAGCTGGACCAGCCGCCACTCGGGTCCGTTGACGCCCCAGGCGTGGGCGACGATCTCGGCCGGGTCGATCGCGAGCATCGTTGCCATCCGTGCCACGTCGTCGTCGGGCAGCGGCCCCGTGCGCGTCCGCGGCGGCGTCGCGAAGGCGAGCCGGTCCTCCTCCAGCTGCACCGGCACCAGCCCCGCCGCACACTCCTGGATCAGTCGACCTGGCGTCCTGGGGACGCCGCCGAGCTCCAGCCAGGCGCGGGCCGAGCCGATCGTCGGGTGCCCGGCAAAGGGGTACTCCTGCCGGGGGGTGAAGATCCGGATGCGGTAGTCGGCCTCCGGATCCGTCGGTGCCAGCAGGTAGGTCGTCTCCGAGAAGTTCGTCCACGCAGCGAGGCGCTGCATCTGCTCGGTGGTGAGCTCGTCCGCGTCGGCGACCACGGCGAGCGGGTTGCCGGTGAGCCGGCCGGAGCTGAACACGTCGACCTCGAGGAACCGTCGCATCATGCGGTCATTGTCCTCCGGGAGCGTCGCCACGTCCTGTCCGGCCGGTCTCGTCGCCGAGCGGCGCGGGGGTCGGCCCGCTGACCGGCCCGCTGACCAGGCCGCTCACCAGCTCGTCGACGCAGGCGTTCAGCTCACGGCGGCTCAGCGTCCCGGGTGCGCTGATCGCGTGCAGGGCCAGGCCGTCGGTCGTCGCGAGGGCGACCCGTGCCCTGGTCTGGTCGTGGGCGTTCGTCGTGGTCGCGCCGCGGTCCTGGGCGAAGCATCGCGCGAGTGCGGCCAGGACGTCCCGCAGCACCTCCTCCTGCACGGCGGCCAGGCCGGGGTGGACGGCAGCCGCCGCGGAGAAGGCCATGACCACCCGTGCCTCGACGAGCCGCTCGTCATCGAGGGGGAGCAGCTGGTGCAGCGTGGCGACGAGGCGCGAGACGGGGTCCTGCTCCTGGGTCGCCAGCGCTCGCTGCGAGACCCGACCCACCACCCGCCGGAAGGCCTGCTCGAGCATCGCCTCCTTGGACGGGAAGTGGTACTGCACGGTCCCGATCGACACGTCGCCGCGCTGGGCGACGGCGCGGACGCTGAGGGCCTCGAGGCCACCCTCGGCGACGAGCTCGACCATCACCTCGGCCAGCCGTTCGGTCCTGGTTGACGCCCTCTCCATGCCCCGTATCATACGGTTGTATGAATCCATACGGTCGTATGACGCGGGCCATCCTGAGCGGAACGATCATCGTCATCGCCCTGACCTGGGCGATCTATGCCGTGGACCGTCGCGCCTGGCCGGGCGTGGCCTTGCCCGTCGGCGTCACCCTCCTCGGCGCGGTCAACGTCGTCCTGACCCTCCTGCGCCCCGGCCTCAAGGTCGCGGCCGTGCGACGGCTGCAGCGCTGGGTCGTCAACCCGCTGGTGCGGGGCCTGCTGCGGCTCGGTCTCAACCCGCTCGGCGTCACGCTCCTCGAGACCCGGGGGCGGCGGTCGGGGGAGGCGCGCGCGACCCCGGTGGGCGTCGCGCGCGACGGAGGCCGGGTGTGGCTCGTGGCCGAGCACGGTCACCGCGCCGGGTACGTCCGCAACATCGCGGCCGACCCACGCGTGCGGCTGCGGCTGAGGGAGGCGGGGCGGTGCCGCTGGGTCGACGGCATCGCCCACCTCGAGCCCACCGACGACCCCCTGGCCCGTCAGCGCTGGATGGCCGGCTGGAACCCCGTGCGATGGCTCAACGCCGCGATGGTGCGATTCCTGGGGGCCGAGCTCCTGTCGGTCCGCGTCGAGCTAGCCGGGCTCTCGGCGCCGGTCTACAGGGCAGAGTAGGAGCAGGAGTCCCGACGAGCTGAGGAGCGGACGTGTCGGAGGAGCAGAGGGTCAAGACCTACACGCGTCAGCAGGTGCTCGTGTGGAACGACAGGTGGTCCCACACGGACGTACGAATCATCGAGGAGAACCTCGACCGCCTGGGGGTCGTCAGCTATGTCTCGCCCCAGTCGGGGGGATACATCTGGTGCGTGGACGGGCAGGGTCGTCGAGTGATGAAGATCGCCGCCGGATACCTGGAGTTCAAAGACGAGTTCGCGCCGGACGAGGCGGAGAAGTGGGAGGGCGGACGATCAGGGGTGGACCTGTCGAACGCCCAGTTCAGAGGGCCTAACAGTGCTCGGCGAGACGAGTCGGCATCGATCTGCCCCGTGCACTTCGTGCAGCTGCCGAGCTCGGGGCGGTGCGACGACTGCGGGTGAGTGAACGGTCGGGCTGTCGCCGTCGCGGGCCGGTCTCACCCCTGCGCTCAACCTCGACCAGTAGCGGCGCCGGGCTCAGGCGCGCAGGACCTTGTCCATCGCCTTGCCCTTGGCCAGCTCGTCGACGAGCTTGTCGAGGTAGCGGATCTGCCGCATGAGCGGGTCCTCGACGTCCTCGACCCGGACGCCGCACACCACTCCCTTGATCAGCGACGTGCTGGGGTTGAGGCGGGCGTCGGCGAAGAAGTCCTCGAAGGTCGTGCCCGACTCCAGGTGCTGGGCCAGCTCGGCATCGTCGAACCCCGTCAGCCACCGGATGACCTGGTCGAGCTCGGCCTTGGTCCGCCCCTTCTTCTCCACCTTCGTGACGTAGTGGGGGTAGACCGACGCGACGCTGGTGGTGAAGATGCGGCTCATGGTCCCGGAGAGTATCCGTTCCCTCCACGCACCGGCGCGATCGGGTGGAGAACACCACCGCTGTCGGTGGCCTTCTCCACCCGTTGACGATGCGGTGGGGAACGGCGCCCGCTCCGACGGCTGACGCGGTTCAACAGCTGACGCGGGTCAGATCAGCGGTACCCCCGGGCCGGAGAGCGAGTCCTCACGCCAGCGGCGACCGCTCGTGACCATCAGCAGCTCGAGCGCAGGTCCGTGCACCTCTGGCCCCCGGCCCACGGCGAGGTCGGCGTCGTTCGCCACGAGGCGCACGCGGCCGGCGAGCTTCTTTGCGCCGCCGAAGGACTCGGGCGTCTTGACCTGGTAGCCGATGGCGGCGCAGACGGCTTCGGGCGGATAGCCGCGAGCGATGCCGAGTGGCTGTCGGATGTCCTCGCCGTGCGCGATCTCCTCGACGAGGCGGCTGGCCAGCGCGACGGGCGGCCCGCTCGTGCGGTCGGCGACGTGCCGCAACCGTTCGAGCGTCTGCGAGGGCGTGGCGCCACGCTCCGCGGCGATGCCGTCGGCGTTCTGCCGGTCGAAGTCGAACCTCGCCCGCACCATTGCCATCACGAGTCCGAGCGGCGTGGCCTTGGCGTTGTCGACGAGGTGCGCCGCCACGTCGTGGATGGTCCACCCCTCCGCCGCCGAATCCGTCTCCCACGCAATCGGATCCAGCGTGGCCAGGTCGTCGATCAGCGCGTGGCGCTCGGCGTGGACCAGGGCCCAGGTGTCGGTCATGGACCCAGCCTGACGCCCTCGCCCGGCGGCGACAAGGGCCCCGGCCGTATGCCGTCCGCCGCCGGCAGGCGGGGTCACCGCGAGGCGGCGGCGGGCGTCATACGGATCGGTGCGCTCGTCCCTCGGTGGGTGGCCGCAAAGATCAGGAGCGAGAGCAGGGCGCAGACGGCCATGCACAGAGCCATGGGCAGCACGGCCTCGTCGCCGCCGAGCCCCACGAGCGGGGAGACGAAGCCGCCGACGGCGAACTGCGCCGCCCCCATCAGCGCCGAGCTCGTGCCGGCGTGGTCGCGCCCGGCGTCCAGGGCGAGAGCGGACGTGTTGCCAAAGATCAGCCCCTGACCCGCGACGCACACGAAGAGCAGGACCAGCACGGGGACCAGGCTCACGCCGGTGACGGACAGGGCGAGCAGCGCCAGGGCGGACAGCGCCACCACGGCCTGGGCGCACAGGACGATCTGGGCCGAGGTGAACCTGCGCAGCAGGGCGTTGGCCAGAGCGGTCGCCAGCAGCATGCCGGCGGCGTTGACGGCGAAGGCGATGACGTACTGGGTCTCGCTGAGCCCCAGGCGATTCTGCAGGACATAGGTCGAGCCGGAGACGTAGGCGAACAGCGTGCCGAAGGAGGCGACACCGGCCAGCGCGAAGCCGAGGTATCGAGGGCGGCGGACCATCGTCGCGATCCCCGTGAAGACCTGGCGCACACCTCCCGAGTGCCGGGCCGCGGGCGGCAGCGACTCCGGGACGACGAAGAACACGGCCAGCGCCAGCACCGCCGTCGCGACCGTGATCACCGTGAAGACCAGCCGCCAGTCGCCCAGCGCCAGCACGACGCCGCCGAGGGACGGCGCGAGCACCGGCGACACCCCCGTGATCATCATCATGTAGTTCATGAAGCGGGTGGTCTCGTCGCCCTCGCTCAGGTCGGAGATCATCGAGCGCGCGATGACGACCCCGGCCGCGCCGCTGAACCCCATGACGAAGCGGCACGCCACCAGGAGCTCGACCGTCGGCGCGAGCGTGCAGCCGAGGCTGGCGAGGAAGCAGACCAGCGAACCGACGAGCAGCGGTCTCCTGCGGCCGATCTGGTCCGAGAGCGGCCCGATGACGAGCTGCCCCACCCCCAGCCCCACCATGAACGCCGACAGCGTCAGCTGGATCATCGAGGCGGGCGCCGCCAGATCGCGCGACATCTGCGGGAAGGCCGCGAGGTACATGTCGGTCGCGAGCGGCGAGAGCCCCGCCAGCGCTCCGAAGATGAGCAGCAGCGGCACGGTGACGCGTCGTCGTTCCTGGGGCACGAGGGGGTCCGTCCTGTCGAGGTCGTCCCTCCAGCGTGAGGCGGATCGGCCGGGTGGCTCGTCGTCGTCCACCGATCGGGCCGTATGCCGGAAGCCCACCGTCACGGCGTGGTCGCCGCGAGGCGGCTCGGACCCGCGGGCTCCTGCGCGCTCACGCTGGCGGTGGCGCTCAGGGTGGCGAGGGTGTCTCGTGCTGCAGGGTGAGACGGGTTCGGCAGCGCGAGACGGCGTGGCGTGAATGTGACTGTGGGTCAACGGGGTTCGACGGGCGGGGGTGCGGTGCGGGGTCGCTTGGGTGCGGGGGGTGAAAGTCCGCGCAGCCAGGTGACTGGATCTGTTGTTCCCAACACGCGTTCGATAGAATCGGGGCATGTCCTACCTCGAGGTG
>NZ_DKGR01000064.1:0-17198 GCF_002453335.1 Arsenicicoccus sp. UBA6765 | reverse complement strand
GTACCGAGACACGACATCCAACATCCTTGGAGCAAACACTCACGATCTTTTGTGGGCGTGTGCGGGCGCCGGACGCGCCGCGCGGGTCAGGCGGTGCGCAGCCCCAGCTCGTCGGCCACGAGCTCGGCGATCTGGACGGCGTTGAGCGCCGCGCCCTTGCGCAGGTTGTCGTTGGCGACGAACAGCACCAGGCCCTTGCCGTCGTCGACGGACTGGTCCTGGCGGATGCGCCCGACGTATGACGGGTCGGCGCCCGCCGCCTCGAGGGGCGTCGGCACGTCGCGCAGCTCGACGCCCGGCGCGGACGCCAGCAGCTCGGTGGCCCGCTGCACCGAGATGGGGCGGTCGAACTCGGCGTTGATCGACAGCGAGTGGCCGCTGAAGACGGGGACGCGCACGCACGTGCCGGAGACGCGCAGCTCGGGCAGGGCGAGGATCTTGCGCGACTCGTTGCGGAGCTTCTGCTCCTCGTCGGTCTCCAGCGAGCCGTCGTCGACGATCGAGCCGGCCATCGGCAGGACGTTGTAGGCGATGGGGGCGACGTACGTGGCGGGCTCGCCCAGGTCGACGGCCGACCCGTCGTGGGTCAGGCCCTCGATGGCGCCCTCGCCCGCGTCGGTGCCGCGGCGCACCTGGCCGGCCAGCTCCTCGACGCCGGCGAGACCGGAGCCCGACACGGCCTGGTAGCTGGAGACCACGAGCCGCTGCAGGCCGGCCTCGTCCGCGAGGGGCTTGAGCACCGGCATCGCGGCCATGGTCGTGCAGTTGGGGTTGGCGATGATGCCCTTGGGGCGGTCCTTGATCGCGTCCGGGTTGACCTCGGAGACGACCAGCGGGACCTCGGGGTCCTTGCGCCAGCCGGAGGAGTTGTCGACCACGACGACCCCGGCCTCGGCGAAGCGCGGCGCCTGGGCCTTGGAGGTCGTGGCGCCCGCGGAGAAGATCGCGATGTCCAGGCCGCTCGGGTCGGCGGTCGAGGCGTCCTCGATCGTGATCTCCTGCCCGCGATAGGTCAGGGTCTTGCCCGCGGAGCGCGCCGAGGCGAACAGCCGCAGCGAGGCGACCGGGAAGTCGCGCTCCTCGAGGATCCGCAGGACGACGGTGCCGACCTGGCCGGTGGCGCCGACGACGCCGAGGTTGACTCCAGTGCTCATGTCAGTCTCCTAGTGCAGCAAGCGAGCTCGGTATGGCGGAAGGCCCGCCAGGCGTCAGCGTCCGGTGCCGCCGTAGACGACGGCCTCACCGGACGCGCTGTCCAGCCCGAACGCCGTGTGGACGGCGCGCACCGCGTCGTCGAGCTGGTCGTCGCGGGTGACGACCGAGATGCGGATCTCCGAGGTGGAGATCATCTCGATGTTGATGCCCGACTGGGCCAGCGCCCGGAAGAAGGTCGCCGACACCCCGGGGTTGGACTTCATGCCCGCGCCGACGAGCGAGAGCTTGCCGATCTGGTCGTCATACTGCAGCGACCGGAACCCGACGCGGTCCTGGACCCGGCCGAGGAACTGGGCCGCCTGCGGGCCGTCCGTCTTGGGCAGGGTGAAGGAGATGTCGGTCAGGCCGGTCTCCACGGCCGAGACGTTCTGCACGATCATGTCGATGTTGACGCCCGCCTGCGACAGCGCCTCGAAGACCTCGGCGGCCTTGCCCGGGTTGTCGGGCACGCCGACGATCGTGATCTTGGCCTCGCTGCGGTCGTGCGCGACTCCGGAGATCAGGGATGCTTCCACGTCTGCTCCTTCGGGGTGGTCCATGACGAGGGTGCCCTCCTTGTGGGAGAAGGACGACCGCACGTGGATCGGGAGGTTGTAGCGGCGGGCGTACTCGACGCAGCGCAGCATGAGGATCTTGGCGCCGTTGGCGGCCAGCTCGAGCATCTCCTCGCTGGACACGCGGTCGAGCTTGCGCGCCGTCGGGACGATGCGGGGGTCGGCGGTGAATACGCCGTCGACGTCGGTGTAGACCTCGCAGACGTCCGCCTCGAGCGCCGCCGCCAGCGCCACGGCCGTGGTGTCCGAGCCGCCGCGGCCGAGGGTGGTGATGTTCTTGGTCTCCTGCGAGACGCCCTGGAAGCCGGCGACGATCGCGATGTGGCCATTGTCCATGGCCCCGCGGATGCGCCCCGGCGTGACGTCGAGGATGCGGGCCTTGCCGTGCTGCTCGTCGGTGATGATGCCCGCCTGGCTGCCCGTGAAGGACTGGGCGGTGTAGCCGAGGTTGGCGATGGCCATCGCCATCACGGCCATCGCGATGCGCTCACCGGCGGTGAGGAGCATGTCCATCTCGCGCAGCGGCGGCAGCGGGCTGATCTGGGTCGCCAGGTCGATGAGCTCGTCGGTGCTGTCACCCATGGCGCTGACCACGACGCAGACGTCGTTGCCGGCCTTCTTGGTCTCGACGATCCGGCGTGCGACACGCTTGACGCTGTCGGCGTCCGCGACGGAGGAACCGCCGAACTTCATGACCACCAGGCTCACGGTGTCGCCTCTCGGGACGGGGATGGGGCGGTGCCAGCCTAGCGAGCGCAGCCGCCGCGCCTGGTCAGCGCCGCATCCCGAGATGTCGGGTCGAACCCAGGCCGATGGACCTACCTCAGGCGGTCACATCGGCCTGGCGTGCGAAGGCGGGCGGACGTCACTACCTCAGGTAGGTCCTGAACGGTGTTCAGGTGGGCCGACTAGGGTCGAGGTCCATGAGCCGCTCCCTCGTCGCCTGGCCACCACCGGGCGCCAGCGCCCACGACGTCCTCGCCGACGTGGCCACCCTGGCCACCCTCGAGGCGGCCCTCGACGGGACCGGGCCCGCGGTCGTGGCGGCCCAGGCGGTCGACCCGGCCGACTGGCCCTCGGTCCCCGACGAGGCGGCCGTCATCATCGCCACGTCCGGCACCACCGGTCAGCCCAAGCCCACCATGCTCGCCGCAGCGTCGCTCGCGCAGGCGGTGGACGGCGTGCAGGATGCCTTTGGCGGCCCGGGGCAGTCGCTGCTGGCCGTCCCGCCCTCACACATCACCGGCATCGCCGTGATCCTGCGCAACCTCGCCGCGGGTCACGAGCCCGTGGCGGTGGCCCCGGGGCACTTCGACGGGGCCGCGTTCGTCGAGGCGACGCGGCGGCTCGACCCTCGCGCGGCACGGCGCTACGTCACGCTGGTGCCCACCCAGCTCCACCGCCTCCTCGCGGATCCCGAGGCCGTGGCGGCGCTCCGCGACTACGACGTCGTCGGGGTCGGAGCCGCGCCGCTGCCCACCGTCGACCGCGCTCGGGCGAGGGCGCTCGGCATACGGCTCGTGGACGGCTATGGGTGCAGCGAGACCTCCGGGGGTTGCCTGTATGACGGACGCCCCCTGCCTGGCACCGACGTGGTGCTCGACGGCGACGGGCGGGTCCACGTGGGCGGGCCCCTGGTGGCCCTCGGGTACCTGGGGAGGCCGGACGCCGACGCCGCATTCGGCGCCGACGCGTCCGGCCGGAGGTGGTTCCGCACCAACGACCACGGACGGCTCCTGCGGGACGGCCGGGTGCAGGTGGTCGGCCGACTGGACGACCTGATCATCAGCGGCGGGCTCAAGGTCGCGCCGACCGTCGTGGAGGACGCGCTCGGCGCGGCCGTCCCGGAGCTGGGCGAGACCCTCGTGGTGGGCGCGCCCGACGCCGAGTGGGGCGAAGCCGTGACGGTGCTGGCGGTCGCGGGCACCGTCACGGGTCAGGCGATCCCGACGCTCCCCACGATCACGGTGCTGCGGGACCGGCTGCGGCACCACCTGCCCGCGCACGCTCTGCCACGTTCGCTGCACCTGGTGGAGGCCCTGCCCCGCCGGGGGCCGGGCAAGCTCGACCGCGTCACGGCGCGGGCCCTCGTCAGCGGCCCGTGACCTCCCGCAGCACGTGCACGGCGTGAGCCAGCTCGTCGTCCGTCAGGTCGGCGTGACCGGTGAGGCGCAGGCGGGACGCACCGTCCGGGCTCGAGGGGGGCCGGAAGCAGCCGATCCGCACGCCCCGGTGGCGCGCTGTCTCCACGGCGGCCACCGCCTCGCGCGGTCCGGGAGCCGGGATGCTGAGGACGGCCCCCGCCGGTGCATCGACCTCGACGGACTCGGCGAGCACCGCCATGACCTGCGCGAGGCGCCTTGGGCGCCAACGCTCCTCGCGCAGGGCTCGCAGCGCACCCAGCGCCGCCCCGGCCGCGGCCGGGGCCAGACCGGTGTCGTAGATGAACGGGCGGCCGGTGTTGACGAGGTGGTGCCGGACCGCCGGGTGCGCCAGGACGGCGCCGCCCTGCGCGGCCAGTGACTTGGACAGGGTCGCGGTGACCACGACGTCGGGACGAGCGCCGAGCCCCGACGCCGCGACCAGCCCCTCACCACGCTCCCCCAGGACGCCGAGGCCGTGTGCCTCGTCGACGAGCACCGTCGCTCCGAGATCCGCTGCCACGCCGGCGATCTCGTCCAGCGGCGCCGCGTCGCCGAGGACGCTGTAGACCGACTCGACGACGACCAGCACCCGCGCCGTGCCGGCCTCGCGCACGAGCCGCGCCAGGTCGTCGACGTCGTTGTGCCGCGCCACCACGACCCGGCCGCGCGACAGGCGACAGGCGTCGATGAGGGAGGCGTGCACATGGGCGTCCGACACGATCGTCGTCTCCGCGTCGGCCAGGGCCGTGATCGCCGCCAGGTTGGCGTGGTAGCCCGTCGACAGCACGAGTCCCGTTGCGGCACCGGTGAGCTCGGCCAGCTCGCGCTCGAGCTCCCCGTGGATCGCGAGCGTCCCGGACACCAGACGCGAGGCGCCGGCTCCCCCGCCATACGACCTTGCTGCCTCGACGGCGCCGGACACCACGAGGGGGTGGCGCAGGAGCCCGAGGTAGTCGTTGCCCGCGAGGTCCACGAGCTCGTCGCCGTCCCTGGCGCGCAACCGCCTTGTCAGGCCGAGGGATTCGCGGTGCTCGTCCTCCGCCGCCAGGTGTCGGAGCAGCGGGGTGGGCATACCGCGAACCTACCTCAGGTAGGTTCAGAGGGTGCGCTACCTGTTGCTCGCGTGGGGCTCGCGCGGAGACGTCCAACCCTTCGTCGCCCTGGGGCTCGGTCTGCGCGACGCCGGCCACGAGGTCACCATCGCGGCCACGCTCGATTTCGAGCCCTGGATCCGCGAGGCGGGGCTCGGCTACACGGACTTCGGTGTCTCGGTGGCCGAGCTGTCCCGCACCGACCTAGGACGCCGCTGGCTCGGCGGCACCTCCCGCAGCACGGTCGCCGAGATGCGCCTCATGCACGAGGTGAGCACGCTGGCGGCCGACGTCGTCACCACGACGCTCCTGCGCGCCGCCCCGGAGCACGACGTCCTGATCTCGAGCACGCTCACCTACGAGGCCGGCTGGGTCCTGGCCCGGCACACGGGGATCGGCCACGCCATCGCCCTGTTCGCGCCGGTCCTGCAGACCTCGCTCGGCTCGTCCTACGTGTACGCCGCGCTCCCCGGCCGCCGCTCGGCGCTCAACCTCGTCGCGGGCACGCTCACGTCGACCGCCGTGCAGCCCGTCATCGCCCCCATCGCCCACGAGCTGCGCCGCCGCATCGGGGTGCGCCGTCCGACGCTGCAGCAGCTGATGACCGAGATCCGCTCCGCCCCCGCGCTGATGGCCGTGAGCCCCCACGTCGTGCCGCCGGCGCCCGACTGGCCCATGACCGTGCACGTCACGGGGTTCTGGACGCTCCCGGGAGACCCCGGCGACGGCCACGTCCCCGACCCCGTGCTCGTCGACTTCCTCGAGGCGGGTCCGCCGCCGGTCTACGTGGGCTTCGGGTCGATGAGCTCCCTCGACCCCGAGGGCAGCTCACGGGTCGTGGCCGACGCCGTCCGGGCCGTGGGGATGCGCGCCGTGGTGCTGCGCGGCAACGCCGACCTGCATGTCGAGGGCGACGACGTCCTCACCGTCGAGGGCGCACCCCACGACTGGCTCTTTCCTCGTACGGCGGCCGTCGTCGGGCACGGCGGGGCGGGCACGACCGGGGCGGCCTTCCGCGCCGGGGTGCCGCAGGTCGTGGTGCCGCACATGGGCGACCAGGCCTACTGGGGGCGGCGCGTCCACGCGCTCGGCTGCGGGCCGGCGGCCATCGCGCGACGAGAGCTCACCCCGGAGCGGCTGGCGGACGGCATACGAGCTGCTCTGTCACCCGGATGTGCCGTCGCGGCCGCCAGGCTCGGCGACGAGGTGCGCGCCGAGCACGGCGTGGCGTCAGCGGTGGATCACCTGACGCGGATCTTCGACCGCTGACTCAGGTGTGCAGCGCGTCGAACTCCGCCTCGGCCACGATCTCCTCGTCGGCGTCGAGCCGGATGTGGGCGAGCACCGACTGCAGCACGCGCAGCGCCGACGCCGCCCGGTCGCCCCACGAGGACAGGTAGGAGAACTGCCACCACCACAGCGCCTCGACCGGACGCCCGGCCTCGTGGTGCTGCAAGCCGTGGACCAGGTCGACGACGATCGAGGCCAGGTCGTTGGACAGGGACCCCGCGG
The DNA here is from genome assembly GCF_002453335.1 of Arsenicicoccus sp. UBA6765. Classification (NCBI taxonomy): domain Bacteria; kingdom Bacillati; phylum Actinomycetota; class Actinomycetes; order Micrococcales; family Intrasporangiaceae; genus Arsenicicoccus; species Arsenicicoccus sp. UBA6765. The sequence continues at coordinate 10,682 of NZ_DKGR01000064.1, read as the reverse complement.
TCAGCTCGACGGACGTGACGGGGTCGACGACGTCGGCATACTCGTCCAGCCCCTCGAACAACCGCGCCAGACCGGCGCGGACCGGGTCCGTGTCGACGTCGGGTCCGGGGTCTGGCTCGAACTTCTCGACCAGCACCACGTCCTGGATGGCCCCGAGGCGCGCACCCGTCAGCAGCACCTGCGAGAGCCCCAGCAGCAGGAAGGGGATCGCGGAGTCGGGCGCATCACCCCTGGCCACGTCGGTCACGATGTCGCAGAAGGCGCGCACGTCCTCAGCGGTCTGGCGCTCCACCGCGGCCAGGTCGTCGGCCATCGTCGGTTCAGACATTGAGCATCCTCCTACCCTCGAACGCCCTCCCGAGCGTGACTTCGTCGGCGTACTCCAAGTCTCCACCCACCGGCAGACCGCTGGCGAGGCGGCTGACCTTGAGCCCCATGGGCCCGAGGAGCCGCGCGAGATAGCTCGCGGTGGCCTCGCCCTCGAGGTTGGGGTCCGTGGCGATGATGATCTCAGTGATCTCGGTGCTGCCGAGCCGGGCCATCAGCTCGGTGATGCGCAGGTCGTCCGGGCCGATGCCGTCGATCGGGCTGATCGCGCCGCCGAGCACGTGGTAGCGCCCCCGGAACTCGCGCGTCCGCTCGATCGCGACGACGTCCTTGGGCTCCTCGACCACGCAGATCAGACCTGCCTCGCGGCGAGGGTCCCGGCAGATGCGGCACTGCTCGGCCTCGGCGACGTTGCCGCACACCACGCAGAAGCGCACCTTGGCCTTGACCTGCACGAGCGCGTCCACGAGCCGCTGCACGTCGACCTGGTCGGCCTGCAGCACGTGGAACGCGATGCGCTGCGCACTCTTGGGGCCGACCCCGGGAAGTCTCCCGAGCTCGTCGATCAGATCCTGGACAGCACCCTCATACACATCCGCGAGCCTATGCCCTGGCACCGACAAACCCCGTCGCGCCGGGCTGACGATCACGAGTGACCGGGCTCCCCGGGGCCAAGGTTGTCGTGCTCGGGTGGTGGGGTCCGCGCTCGTCGGCCAGAGTTGACCGTATGACGACCGCCGCCGCCTCGCGCCCCATCCGCATCGGGCTCCAGCTGCAGCCTCAGCACGCCACCTATGCCCAGCTCCGCGACGCCGTCAGCCGGGCCGAGGACCTCGGCGTGGACATCGTCTACAACTGGGACCACTTCTACCCGCTCAACGGCGACCCGGACGGTGCGCACTTCGAGTGCTGGACGCTGCTCGCCGCGTGGGCCGAGCAGACGACGCGGGTGCAGCTCGCGCCCCTCGTGACGTGCAACAGCTACCGCAACCCCGACCTGCTCGCCGACATGGCCCGCACGGTCGACCACATCAGCGACGGCCGGTTGATCCTCGGCATCGGCTCGGGCTGGTTCGAGCGCGACTACGACGCGTACGGCTACGAGTTCGGCACCGCCGGCTCGCGGCTCGACGACCTCGCCGAGTCGATGCCCCGCATCAAGGCGCGGTGGGCGGCGCTCAACCCGCCGCCCACGCGCGACATCCCCGTCCTCATCGGCGGCGGCGGCGAGCGCAAGACGCTGCGGATCGTGGCTCAGCACGCCGACATCTGGCACACCTTCGCGACGGGCGAGGAGCTCGCGCACAAGGCGTCGGTCCTGCGTGACCACTGCGCCTCGGTCGGACGGGACCCCGCCGAGATCGAGATGTCGGTCGGCGTCGGCGGACGCGGGCGTGACGGGCGGCAACCCGAGGCCCCAGAGGTGGAGGGCACACCGCTGCTCGAGCTGGGCGCGACGACCTTCACGATGGGCATCAGCGGGCCGGACTACCCGATGGAGCACGTGGAGCCGTGGCTGCGCTGGCGGGACGAGCTCAACGCCGCCCGCTGACCCAGCACGCCCACGCCCGCAACACCGTGCACTCCCCGCGCTCGCAGCGCTGACCCGGCACGCCCACGCCCGCAACACCGTGCCCTCTCCGCGCTCGCAGCTCACAAACGCACGCTCCTGGCGCCCCCAACCCGCACAACGCGCGCTCGCAGCTCACAAACGCACGCTCCTGGCGCCCCCAACCCGCACAACGCGCGCTCCCAGCTCACAAACGCACGCTCCTGGCGCCCCCAACCCGCACAACGTGCGCTCGCAGCTCACGAACGCTGGCCTGCGGCGGTGCGGGTCAGGCCTGGGCGGAGCGGTCGTTGGTCGTGCCCGCGAGCTCCTGGCCGGTCAGCGTGTGAATCGCCGCCATCACCTCGTCCGTGACCTGGCGGCGGGCCCTGGCCGCGGGGACACCGTCGAAGCGCCCCGCCACCTCGATGGGGGTGCCGAACCTGACGGTGACCTTGGCGATCCGGGGCCACCGGGCGCCGACGGGCTGGATGTCGGGGGTGCCGATCAGGCCGACCGGCACGATCGGGCAGCCCGCCTGCAGCGCCAGCCAGGCCGCTCCGGTCTTGCCCTTGTAGAGACGACCGTCGCGCGATCGCGTGCCCTCCGGGTAGATGCCGGTGGCACCGCCGCGGCGGAGGACCTCCAGCTGCGCCTCGAGCGACTGCTGCGCGGCGCGGGACGAGTCGCGGTCGACCGGGATCGCGCCGACGGCCTCGAACATCTCGCGACGGATCGCCCCGGCGACGCCCGTGCCCGTGAAGTACTCCGCCTTGGCGAGGAAGGCCACCTGACGCGGCGCGGCCAGCGGGATCACGAAGCTGTCGATGAAGGACAGGTGGTTGCTCGCCAGGATCACCGGCCCACGCCGGGGGACGTTGTCGATGCCATCGATGTGCGGTCGATAGATCGCGTGGGTCACCGGCTTGAGCACCGAGTGGACGAGTCGGTAGAACATGGACCCTCGCAGTCGACGGAACGGGCGTGCGGGCCGAGCCTAGCGGTCCCGGGCGTGGGGACAGACCCGCTGGCGCGCACCGCGTCCGTATGCCGGTCCCACCGCCTCGCGCGCCACCGTCAGGGGGTGCGCTCCTCGATGACCTTGCCGCCGAGGATGCTGGCGATGACCGCCGGACCGGCGGCACCCCCGTCGACGCTCTCGTCGTCGGTGCTGACGTCCTCGTCGGAGACCCGCTTGACCTGACGACCCTGGCCCTGACGTCCCTCCTGGGCGGCAGCCCGGCGCATCGCACGCTGGTAGGGCGACAACGACGCCTCGTCGACCGGAACCGACTCGGGGTCGACCGGCTCGTCCTCGTCGCGCGGCTCACCAGCTGCGGAAGGTCGCGCGGGCCGGTCGGAGGTCTGACCGGAGCCGCGTGAGTCTCCGGCCTGCCCTGGGCCGCGTGAATCTCCGGTCTCTCCACCGCCGGGGGCGCGTGATCCCGGTGCGGCTGCTGCTGGGGGTGATGCCGACGAGGGGCCGGTCGCCGGATCCGACTCCGCCGCCGAAGGGGAGGGCGTCGCCCAGTCAGGAGCAGGGGAACCTGCCGCCCAGCCTCCCGAGCTGTCGTCGCCGCGGGACGGCGCACCGCCCATCCCCATGGCTTCGCGCATCTCCGGGGAGGGGGCATCGTCGTGGGCCGGTGAGCCCCCTTGTGACCGACCGCCCCCGTGCGCCGGAGCTGCGGGCCCGGAGCCAGCGTGGTCCGGTGGCGCCGAAGGCTCGGCCGTCGCCGGGCGGGGCGCCTGCTGACGCGGTGCGCCGTGGCCACCACCGCCGCCGCTGGCGTGCGACGCCAGGGGCACGCCCTCGACCTGGGCGTCCACGCCGATCACGTCGATGAGCGCCTGACGCACCACCTCGGCGTGGACCTTGCTGGTCGCGAAGCGTTGGGCCACTCCGGGATTGTTGATGCCGAGCACCACGCGGCGGCCGTCGAACTCCATGATCTGGGCGTGCTCGGACAGCATCGTCCAGGTCACGCGCTTCTCCTTGAACACGGTCGCCAGCACGTCGGGCCAGGCGCGACGGAGCATGTCGGCGTCGACCCCGCCGTGAGTCTGGGGTGCGCTCTGCGGGTGTGCGGCTGCCGGCCGGGTCTCGCGCACCTGCTCCTGCTGCAGCGCCTCGCGCTCCTCGGCCGAGACGCCACCGCTGCGAGGCACGTCACCCGGGGTGGGCTGGGCGGGCGGCGGCTCGTCGCTGACCCTCGAGGCGTCGGCCGCCACCTGCTCACGACGCTCCTCCCCCTGCTCGGCAACGGGGGACGGCGACGAGCTCACGGTCGGCGAGGGGGCCGAGCTCGACGACGGGGACGACGGTGCAGGCACAGCAGGCGCCTGCGGCTGGGAATGGGGCTGCCCCTGCGCCTGGGACGAGGACTGGGCTCGTGACGGGGAGGGGGCAGACGCGGCTGCCGGAGCGGAGGAGTCGGCGGGACGCCGGGCGGCGGCGCGTGCGGCCTCGGCACCGCTCAGACCACCCTGGCGCGAGTCCGAGACCCCACGCGAATCGGCACCCGGCTCGGCGGACGCGGGGTGGCCACCCCCCAGCTCCATGCGGCGCTCGAGGCGGTCGATGCGGGCGGCATACCCCTGCTCGCCGGCGGCCCCGGGCAGCAGCAGCCGGGCGCAGATGAGCTCGAGCTGCAGGCGCGGCGAGGTGGCGCCGGTCATCTCCGTGAGGCCGGTGTTGACGACGTCGGCGGCGCGGGACAGTGCCCCGGCGCCGAAGCCGGCCGCCTGCGAGCGCATCCGCTCGAGCTGGTCCTCGGGCACGCCGCGCAGCACGGCGGCCGCGCCCTGGTCGGTGGCCAGGACGATGATCAGGTCACGCAGCCGCTCGAGCAGGTCCTCGAGGAAGCGGCGCGGGTCCTGGCCCGACTCGATGACCTTGTCGATCTGACGGAACACGGCGGCCCCGTCGGCGGCGGCGAGCGCGTCGACGGTGGCGTCGAGCAGCTCGACCTCGGTGAAGCCGAGCAGCGCCGCGGCCCGGTCGTAGGTCAGCCCCTCGTCGCCGGCGCCCGCCATGAGCTGGTCGAGCACGGAGAGGGAGTCACGGACCGAGCCGCCACCCGCGCGCACGACGAAGGACAGCACGCCCTGCGCCACCTGCACGCCCTCGGCGTCGCACAGCTCCTGCAGGTAGTCGGTCAGCCGGGCGGGCGGCACCAGCCTGAACGGGTAGTGGTGGGTGCGCGAGCGGATGGTGCCGATCACCTTGTCCGGCTCGGTGGTCGCGAAGACGAACTTCACGTGCTCGGGCGGCTCCTCGACGATCTTGAGCAGCGCGTTGAAGCCCTGCGGCGTCACCATGTGCGCCTCGTCGATGATGTAGACCTTGTAGCGCGAGCGCGCCGGGCCGTACGACGCCTTCTCCCGCAGGTCACGGGCGTCGTCGACACCACCGTGGCTCGCCGCGTCGATCTCGATCACGTCGACCGATCCCGCGCCACCGCGCGCCAGGGCCACGCACGACTCGCACGTGCCGCAGGGGGTGTCGGTCGGTCCCTGCTCGCAGTTGAGGCAGCGCGCGAGGATGCGGGCGGAGGTCGTCTTGCCGCAGCCGCGCGGACCGCTGAACAGGTAGGCATGGCTGGCCCGGCCCGATCGCAGGGCCTGCATCAGGGGCTCGGTCACGTGCTCCTGCCCGATGACGTCGGCGAACGTCTCGGGGCGGTAGCGGCGGTAGAGGGCTGTGCTCACGAGAACGACCCTAGTGGTCGCCTCTGACAAGGGGTATGCCGTCGCGCCGGCCTGCGGCGGCCGTGGCGGCATACGCGCTGGTCCACCGGCAGGAGGGGGGCATGAGAAGACCCCCCGCGCACCTGGAAGAGCTCTCTTGCCCTTGCTGCATTCCTGCCCTGGGGGAGTTGGGAGAGGTACCACCACGCGGGGGGCCGGTCCTCATGCTAGTGCAGCCCCCACCCCATCAGCCAATCCCGCCAGGCAGCCCGTTCGTCGCCCCGCGGACCGCCCGAGGGGTCTGTCGGACCCCTGACGTAGCCTGCAGCGCATGACGGAGGAGACCAGGTCCAGCAACGCGATGCGGCGTTCGCTCGCCCGAGCGCGGGACGGCAAGGCGCTCGACGCCGCCGAGGCCGAGGTGCTGCTCGGGGCGCGAGGCTCGGACCTCGAGGCGCTGTGCTCGGTGGCCGGTCGGGTCCGCGACGCCGCGATGGTCCAGGCGGGGCGACCCGGCACGGTCACCTACTCCCGCAAGGTCTTCGTCCCGCTGACGCGCCTGTGCCGCGACCGCTGCCACTACTGCACGTTCGCGACCACGCCAGGACGCGTCGAGGCTCCCTACCTGTCGCTCGACGAGGTGGTCGAGATCGCCTGCGAGGGCGCGGCGCAGGGCTGCAAGGAGGCCCTGTTCACCCTCGGCGACCGCCCCGAGGACCGGTGGCCCGCGGCACGAGAGTGGTTGGACAGCAAGGGGTATGACGACACCCTGGCCTATGTCCGCGCCGCCGCGATCCGGGTGCTGGAGGAGACCGGGCTGCTCCCCCACCTCAACCCCGGCGTCATGAGCTGGTCCGACCTACAGCGCCTCAAGCCGGTCGCACCGTCGATGGGGATGATGCTCGAGTCCACCTCGACGCGGCTGACCGAGCCGGGCGGACCTCACTTCGGCTCGCCCGACAAGGACCCGGCCGTGCGCCTGCGTGTGATCGAGGACGCGGGCCGGGTCGGCGTGCCCTTCACGACGGGGATCCTCGTCGGCATCGGCGAGACGCCGGCCGCCCGCGTGGAGTCGATCCTCGCGATCAGGCGCCTCGCCCGGGAGTACCACCACGTGCAGGAGGTGATCGTCCAGAACTTCCGCGCCAAGGACGACACCGCCATGCGGGGCTCCGAGGACGTCGGACTCGAGGAGTACCTCGCGACGATCGCGGTGACCCGCGTCCTGCTCGGCCCGGGCACGAGCGTGCAGGCGCCGCCCAACCTCAGCGACATCGACGACTGCGGGCGCCTGCTGGCCGCGGGGGTCGACGACTGGGGCGGGGTCTCGCCCGTCACGCCCGACCACGTCAACCCCGAGCGTCCCTGGCCCGAGATCGAGCTGTTGCGGACGGTCACGGAGGCCGCCGGGCTCGAGCTGCGCGAGCGCCTGACGGCTCACCCGCGCTTCGTGCAGGGCGCGCTCGGGCGGGACGAGGCGTGGATCGATCCGCGGCTGCACCCGCACGTCGCCGCCCTGGCCGACCCGGCGACGGGGCTGGCGCGCGAGGGCGTGCGGCCGGAGGGCCGGACCTGGCAGGAGCCGGACGGCGGGGCCGAGAGCGGCGGCCTGACGCAGAGCCGGGGTCGCGTCGACCTGCACGCCTCCATCGACACGACCGGCCGGTCCGAGGACCGGAGGAGCGACTTCGACGAGGTCTACGGCGACTGGGCGGCCGTCGCCGAGCGGGCGACCACGAGCGCGGCAGTCGCGGCACACGGGAGCGGCGTCTCGACCCCGTCCGACGCCCGGCAGGCGCTGGCACGCGCCGAGGCGGACCCGGCGGGGCTGTCCGACGAGGACTACCTCGCGCTGCTCACGAGCGAGGGCGACGACCTCGAGCAGGTGACCCGGCTCGCCGACGACCTGCGGCGCGAGACGGTCGGCGACGAGGTCACCTACGTCCTCAACCGCAACATCAACTTCACCAACGTCTGCTACGTCGGGTGCCGGTTCTGCGCGTTCGCCCAGCGCAAGACCGACGCCGACGCGTTCACGCTGTCCCTGGACGAGATCGCCTCTCGCGCCACGGAGGCCGTGACGCTCGGCGCCACCGAGGTGTGCCTGCAGGGCGGGATCAGCCCCGACCTCCGGTCCGGGGACTACGCGCGGATCGTGCGGGCGATCAAGGACGTCCAGCCCCAGCTGCACGTGCACGCCTTCTCCCCCATGGAGATCGCCACCGCCTCCGCCAAGGCCGGCGTCTCCCCGCGCGCGTGGCTCGAGGAGCTCCGCGAGGCCGGGCTGGACTCGATCCCCGGGACGGCCGCCGAGATCCTCGACGACGAGGTCCGCTGGGTGCTGACCAAGGGCAAGCTGCCCACCGCGCAGTGGATCGAGATCGTCGAGACCGCCCACACGCTGGGGATCCCCAGCTCCTCGACCATGATGTACGGCCACGTCGACCACCCCCGACACTGGGTCGGCCACCTGCGCACGCTCGCCGGGATCCAGGACCGCACAGGGGGATTCACGGAGTTCGTGCCACTGCCGTTCGTGCACACCAACGCACCGGTCTATCTCGCCGGGGTCGCCCGTCCCGGGCCGACGCTGCGGGACAACCGCGCCGTGCACGCGGTGGCCCGCATCCTGCTGCACGGCCGCATCCGCCACGTACAGACGTCCTGGGTCAAGCTCGGCGTCGACGGCGCCCGGCTGATGCTGCGCGGCGGCGCCGACGACCTCGGCGGCACGCTGATGGAGGAGACGATCAGCCGCATGGCGGGCTCGGAGCACGGGTCGGCCAAGACCGTCGAGGAGCTGCGCGAGATCACCGACGGCATTGGGCGGCCGCTGCGTCAGCGCTCGACCACGTATGCCGAGCTGGTCACCCCCGCCTGACCCCTCCTGTCCGCGAGGCGCCGGGCCGAGGCACCAGGCCAGCGGCGGCGCCGGCAGCGGGCTTGTCGGCATACGGCAGGAGCAGACTGCCCGGACATGTGCAGAGGCCCCGCACCGAACGACGTCGGTGCGGGGCCCCTGCTGTGGCGGAGGATGGGGGATTTGAACCCCCGAGGGTTTTATCCCAACACGATTTCCAATCGTGCGCACTAGGCCACTATGCGAATCCTCCGCCGAGCAATGTACCGGATGGGGAGGCCCGGCTCACAATCGAGCGTCACCGCCCCGTCGCCGGAGGTTCACCCGCCTCAGTTGCTGCAGGTCTGCGTCCCGGCCGGGACCGCGATCCCGTCGAAGGCCGCGGCGACCGACGAGCACTGCGCGGAGCCCTTGCCGTAGATCGCCTTGGCCTGGCGGATCGCACCCTCGCGGGCGTCGGCGTAGCCGGAGCGGGAGGTCAGCTCGTTGGTGAGGGTGGCGTACCAGACCTTGGCAGCGACGTCGCGGCCCGCGCCGACGACGGCCTTGCTGTTGCAGGTGGGGCTGTTGTAGCTGACGCCGCCGACCGACTTGGCGCCAGAGCCCTCCGAGGCGAGGTAGAACCAGTGGTTGAGCGGGCCCGAGGAGTAGTGGACGTTGAGCCGACCGACCTTGGAGGAGTAGCAGTCGGCGCTGCGGCCGTCCTTGCTCGGCTTGTCCATGTAGCGGAAGGGCGCACTGCCCAGCTCCTCGCCGATCAGGTAGTCGCCGGCGTCGACCGGGCTGGCGGCGTAGAACTCGACCATGGTGCCGAAGATGTCCGAGGTCGCCTCGTTGAGGCCGCCGGACTCCGCGCGGTAGGCCAGGCCGGCGGTGTTCTCGGTCACGCCGTGGGTCATCTCGTGGCCGGACACGTCCAGCGAGGTGAGCGGGTTGGCGTTGCCGGCACCGTCGCCGTAGGTCATCTGCGTGCCGTCCCAGAAGGCGTTGTCGTAGGCGTTGCCGTAGTGGACCCGCGAGGGCGCCCCCTTGCCGGTGTCCCAGATGCCCTTGCGGCCGAAGGTCGTGAGGAAGTAGTCGTAGGTCTTCTGCGCGCCGAACTGGGCGTCGACCCCGACCGACGCGCGGTCGGACATCGCCCCGTTGCCCCAGACGTCGTCGGCGTCGGTGAGGACCGTGCCCGCGCCGGTGGTGGCGCCCTTGAGGTCGGTGGTCCGGTGCCCGAGGGCGTCGACCATCTGGAAGCTCGGCGCCGATCCGCTGGTGCCGACGGTGACGTTGCCGACGTGGATGCCGTTGCCCGTGCCGGGGGTGACGGTGTCCCAGCTCTCCAGCACCGCACCGGTCTTGGCGTCGACGGCGACGTGCAGCGCGGTGGGGGTCTGGTCGGTGCGGATGCCCTTGACGACGACCTCGTGGGCCAGGCGCGGGCCGGCGTCGCCGTTGTGGATCACGAGCTCGCTGCTGACCGTGGGGGTGCCGGCAAGACCGGTCGCGGTGGCGCGAGCCGTGGCCTGGGCGGCAGTGGCGCTGACCTTGGGCGTCTTGTCAGAGAGGGCGACCGCACGACCGCGACCCCAGGTGGTGCGCCGCACGGCACCCTTGGCGTCGGAGTGGACGACGATGTCGCCGCCGACGACGCGCAGTCCGTCGACGCGACGGTCGTAGCGCGTGTGGGTCACGCCGTCGGGGGTGCGGCCGACGGTGCGCTGGATGAGCTGCTCTCCGGAGCCGAGGCCGAGCGCCCGCGCGGTGGCCCCGGCGGCGTCGGAGGGGGCGGCGGGGGCGGCCGACGACGTCGCGGGGGCGAGGGTGGCGGCGAGCGCCAGGGCCAGCGGGGCGGTCAGGGCAGCAGCGGTGCGTGCGCGAGACATGGATCCTCCGGGGGGTCGTCGATGGATCTCCGCGGGGGCGGAGCGGGGGCCATCGACCCGTCGAGCAACGGGTGGGGGGAATCTACGTCCTGCAACCGTTCCTGGGAAGACCCTGACCAGCATGAGATCCGAGCGATCACAGATGCGCAGGTCAGGGGGCTACCCGCCGGTATGACGATCAGCCCGACCTCACGGAGCGTCACCATCTGGCGGCGACCGGGCCGCCATACGACCGGCGAAGGTCAGCCCGGTCAGGCACATCCGCCAGGGCCCGGCACATCGACCTGGGTCCGGCACGTCGACCTGCGGTGCCAACCCAGGCTGATGTTCCTACCTCAGGTAGGCACATCGACCTGGCGTGCTAGGGCGTGTCTCCCAATGG
>NZ_DKGR01000056.1:0-50181 GCF_002453335.1 Arsenicicoccus sp. UBA6765 | reverse complement strand
CCCGCGTCGTGGCCTTCTCCCCAAACGACCCCGCCGTCCCCCCCCTCACCGGCGCCGCCCGGGCCGACCCCCCCGACGAATGGCAGGCCGATGCCCGCCGCTACCTCTCCGAAGGCTCCATGGCCAAGCTCTACCCAACCCGCGATACTGAGACCGTCGCCCTCGAAAAGAGCGACCGGTAGGCAACGAGCATCACCTCAAAGCCCACCACTCAACGGGGCTCTATCCTCCTCCTAGCGCTGGCCAGACGCTCTCTCAGCGTGGCCGAATCTTGGAGCATTCGAGCCACCCGCTCGCGCTCGAAGAACTCCGGCTCGACCCCGCCACATACGACGCACTCAAGAAGGCAGGCAAGGTACTGCTCGTCCAGTGAGAACCCGGTGTTGCACCTGCGACAACACTCAACGACCGGAAGGTTCGGCGGGAATGGTCGATCCAGGAAGGCGCGGGACGGAACATGGTCACGTGTGCGCTGCCTGGACACTGCCTCGTCGAGACTCCCCGCCGGGCCTTCCGCGCGAAGGCGGTCCAGGTCGATGGCATCAACAAGCAGACAACCGCAATAGACACACCCAGTATCGACGAGGCGCTCGTCGATGTGGATGTGGTTCGGGTCCATGACGCGAGCCTATTCGCGCGTCTGCAATCCTTCACGGAAGCTCTTCGGGAACGCCGCAATCGCCGTGTTGGGCGACGCGTCAGCGCTGCGTTGGGGCTACATCCCGCGCCAGGCCTGATAACCGACGGGGCCGGATGGGACTCGGGGTGTGGGCGAGTGCTTCAAGGGCTCGTTGCGCGGTCTCGTGTGGTCTGGTTGGTGGAGCAGCTCGATCTCGTCGGCATGGGCAACGACGCGGGCGACCCCCTCGGAGATGAGCTGATGCGGGCCGACACTTGTTGCGCTGGTCACCGGACCAGGAACAGCACCGACTGCGCGGCCGAGCTCGTGCGCGCGCCGGGCGACGGTCATTGATCCAGAGCGAACGCTGGCCTCAACCACGACCGTCGCTGCGGAGAATGCGGCCATCAGCCGTGCCCGAGCGAGGAAGCGGTGGCGTGTCGGTACTGCACCTGGTGGCACTTCACTGACCATGAGGCCGAGGTCTGCCACTCGCTCAAGTAGTTCACGGTGGCCCATCGGGTAGGGGCGATCAACGCCGTTCGCCATGACTGCGACTGTGTTGCCACCGGATGCCAGCGCCGCTCGGTGGGCGGCTACTTCGATGCCGTACGCGCCGCCGGCCACGACGATCCGCCCAGCGTTGGCGAGGTCGGACGCCAGCTCCGCCGCCACATGCTCGCCGTATGAGGTTGCGGCCCTCGCGCCGGTGATCGTGACGAGATCCCTGAGCGGTCGCGCGAGAAACGATGTCGTGCCGCGAGTCCACAGGACGTATGGTCGCCGGTCACCAAGATCGTCGAGCGCAGAGGGCCACTCCTTGTCGCCGGGGATCAGTGTGCCGATACCGGCGCGCTCGGCTGCGACGATGCTCTGCTCAAGTGTCTGAGCGTCTGAGCGCTCGAACTGGGCGCGCCAGACCTGAGCGTCAACGGTGCTGAGGCCTGTCACGGCGTCATCACGCTCGGCGAGTCGAAGCACCTCAAGCGCTCCCAGGTCGCCCAGGAGACGGCCTGTCACGGCGTCGTCTGGTTCGACGATCATCGACAGCACCATCCGTGCTGCGCGCTCATCCTGGACTACGTGGCTCAGGTTCGTCATCGTCAGGTCCTCTCACTCCTACAGAGAGGTGCGCGCGGCGACGCGGGAGCCCGAGGAGGGTTCCGTGTACGCCGACCCCGGCGTACAGTGGATGGTGAGGCAGGTTCTCCTCATATTGCGGGTCCTCCGGGACGGCCTTCGGGCACTCACACACGTTCTGTCTCCTCGACGGAGTAACACGTGTGACGAGAGGCCCGTCATGTTCCGCCTTATCTGGACGCTCAGCGTTCACACTCGCGACTACCTGCACCGCTACATGCCGAGCAACCGGCTGCTCACTGCCATCCGCACCCGCCGCGGACTCAAGTGGGGGATACCCGCGATGCTGATCGCGCTTCCGTACCTCCTGATGGCCAGCATCTGCTCTGGCGCCGCGGCCGACGGCGGCCCAGGCTGGCTCCACCTCATCGTGCTGTGGGCATGCTGGAACGCGCTCAAGTTCATCATCATGGGACCCGTGAGCGTTGCTCTGCTCATCCGTGCGCGCCTGCGCGAGACCGCGAACCGTCGTGACCAGCGCCGCGAAGCGGTCGCCGAAGCAGACACTCGTGTGCCGGTCCTTCGTTCCTAGGCACAACCGCCGACCGCAGCGGATGCCGTGATTCGCGAACGACCGCCCCGACCCGGCCGGATCACGACGCCGAGCGAAGCGAGCGCCTGCCTAACCGCTTGAGGCCCCGCCCCGGGCGCAACCAAGCGGAGTCTGTCAACGGGAATCGGAGTCTGGTTCCGAAATCAGCCGTCGAGCACCGCGTTCAGCAAGCCATGCGACGCCCAGCGAGCCGCCAAAGACGCCAAGAACAGTCACAAGCGCCAGCGCGATTGCCGACACCCACCGACCTGCGGCAATTTCGGCGACTAGAGGGCCTACGAGCGATTGCACAACCGAGCTCAAGGCAGCAACCAGTACGACAAAGGCGCTGATCGAGAACGCACCGCGTAATAGCACGAGCCGGTTTGCCTTCGTTGCCAAGTGGTGCTCAAGCGCGGCTTGATAGAAGCGAACCATCAGCGCAGTTGCGGCGAACCGGTAGAGGCGCCGACCGTCTTCCGCTTTGTGATAGAACGCATCTCTGAGCTCCGGCTCGGAGCCGTAAATGAGTGAGAAGCCATCAAGTTCGTCTACGCCACTATTGCGAGGGAAGACGCCCTTGGTTGCTTCCACCCGAGAGGAATAAGGCCCTAGAATGTCGTTCTTGCGATTATGCTGGAAACTGCGCAACATGATCCGGACTCGCTGATTGAAGAAGCGTTCAATACGATTCTTGTTTGATCCGCCGCGAGTCGCGTCGTAATCCATTAGCTGATCCTTAAGCTGCGTCACTGTCAGCAAGTGATCATTCGAAAGGTGCTTCTCCGGTGGGGCTTCCCCTTCGTTCCATTGAATAACTTGCCGCTCGGGACTCGCGTAGGCGTAGTCAAGGATGATGTAGTCGTATCGCTTCGAGCACTTATCGAGGAGTGACTGGAGTGTCTGCTCGGTGAAAGCGTACTGGTTGTCTTTGAACTCAACTGAGACCAATAGAGAGTCGATCTCCGGCTTGACGGTTCGCCTCCCCGTTGTCGCATGCATACCTCGTAGCCGTTCCTGGAGTCGCCCTAGCATCTCGGCGTCGTCATCAATGATTAGAGTGCGTAGCTTGATCTGAACCATGTGGGATACCTCCTTCCAGGGTCTCCGCGAGGCCGGCAGAGTGGCAGCCGCCGCGCTGGCAAAGAACGGCCATGGCATTGGCGATGACCTGTTCCACCGGTTGTGTGGCATCTATGCGCTGGATTTCGCCACCACACTCAACGAAGCGCTTGGAGCCGACCGCGATCTCCTCATAGATGTTCTTGTTTTCTTCGACACCAAGCTGCTCCTTGGGGCTGAGTTCATGCCATGGTCGAGCGGAGACCCTCGACCAAGTCAACTCGAAGGGGGCCTCAAGCAGGATCGTTGGTCCATCTGAGGCTGCTTGGACGATCTCTTCGAACGCCGGACGGTGCGACCTGTAGGCGTCTTCGCCAAGACGTCCAAGGTCCGAGATGAGCCAGCGGTCGAGAATGAGAACGCCGCCAGGCTCGCGGGCTGCGAGACGCTGCCAAGCGCGTGCGCCGCGTAGGAGCGCCTCCGCACGGGGGTCGAGGCGTTCGAGTCGCCCGTCTGAACGCTTGATCACCGCCGTCATAGCCGCAACACTGGCCTGGGCAGTTGCCCCAGATCGATCCGCCATGTTCGCGCGGATACCGCGGGCAGTGAGGGCGGCGGCGACACCTCGGGCGACGGTTGACTTTCCCGAACCGTCGATGCCGTCAATCGCCAATAGGTCAGCATGATTACCTATCCACTGTTGATCTACCATGCTCATTGGGGGAACACCAACTCGCGATGAACGCTCGCCGGGACAGAACGCGTCCACCTCACTCCTCGGAGTCCGCGCTCATAAGCGGCTGATGAATCCCGGTCTTGATAGAGCGAAACAGACGATCCCATGCGCGCCGCTGTCCGCACAGCGTCGCACACCGCGCGGACCAATCCCGGGTTACGATACTCGATCGCATGCGCGACTCTCGCGTTCGACCTGTCTGCTGCAAAGAAGAACTGCGCAATATCCTTCAGTCCGATGGCAAGGTCGAACCCGGAAAAAGCGGTCACCTCCGCGATCGCGGCTGGAGACTCAAGGAACAGAATCGGTGCGGGCTCGGCCTCGTCGAGCGGATTGAGTGCAAAATATTGGTCTAGATCCTCCGAGCGCGTGACAAATGGTAGAGCGTAGCGGACCTGCGGGCCCAGTGTTCGGACCATGGACCGTTCTGCCTGTGCGAGTCTAGTGTCCGCAATCAGGCGGCGGACACCATGTTCCCCGAGGTCGGGGTTTTCCTCCCTGGGCGTTCTCATCAGACGAGCTAGGGCATCACCAGTCCGGACATCAAGACCTCGAACAACCAAATCCACGCCGTCGGGAAGTGCATCGATCACTTCCTTCAGGTACGGGCGAGCAACGCGCTCCAGTTGCTCGCTCACGGAGATAGCTGGGTCCAGTTTGGAGACGAGTGCTGTTAGAACGTGCTCCATCCGAATAAAGGCCGAGCCCACTGATCTACCGTCGATTCGACTCGCATCGTACGAATCGAAGATTGACACCTGGAACGTCGGAGTGGTCTGCCCCGTGGCGTCGACATCGAGGACCCACGGCTCCTGCTCAGGTAACTCCAGTCGCCACAGTTGGCCCTCTTGCCGGAGGGCGGTTGGAGAGGCAACTGGGATGCCTTTGATCTTACAAATCACTTCGATGTGGCAATCACGGCCTACTTGTTCAGGGCAGACCGCCAGCACATTGCGCAGGTTGGCAGCGTCCAGATCATCGAGTGAGCGACAGACCACTATGCTTGGGACAACAGGGGACGCATCGGATGACACCGGGCCGACAACCAACTTCCCGGCCATATGTTGCATCCGCGTCACCTCCGATCGCTTGCCTTCGCTCGCGAACGCAGTCCGCATGTCAACTGGTCCCATGCTACGGGGCGGTGCTGCAGCTGCCCAAAGGGGCACGCGGGGCAACGCGGAACCACGTAGTCGCTGCTGGGCCGCGATGAGGCCCTACGTGCTAGCACCACTCATAGGTCCTCACCCATCACGAGTCAGGGAGCAGTGGGCGATCTGGCTGCGCGTCCACCGCCCGCCCGGATGTGGACGCAACAGCCAACCAGTGCGCGGCGGACTGCCTGAGGCCCCGCCCCAACCCTCACGCCGACCTCTACCAGCGTCAACCCGCTGAGGTAGAGGTCGGCTGCTTCGTGGATGCGGGAAGGGTCGAACCGTCCACGGCGGATGGCGACTTCCCGACGGGTGAGGTGCGCGGCGACCGTGCGGCGGTTCACTCCGAAGAGGGATGCCAGCTCGACGAGCGTCGCGCCCTCGCGGTACTGCGCCACCAGATCGTCGACCTGCTCGGGACGCAGCAGGGTTTGAGCCATCCCAAGTGATCGCACCATTCGCCCCCTGGAGTCGGAAACGGTAGGCTTGGAGGAGCGCTGGTCGTGGGTGTAGAAGCCCCGTGACCTGCGCAAAGAGAGGGTTTTCAGGTGTGGGCAGGGGTTCTCAAACTCTCTACGGAGGTCCACCAGCATCACGAGGGACCGGACGCCATGGGCATCCGGTCCCTCGTGCGTTGCCGGGGCATGAGTCTTGCGCTGTCGATGCCGGGCCGGATCCGGCTGGTGAGCGGATTGGCCCTGGTCGGTCCCGGGGGTGCACGCTTGACCCATGGCATCCAGCGTCACGCCCGTGTGGCCCCTCACCGACATCGCCGTGTATCCCGTCAAGGGTGAGCCGGGCCGTCCCCTGCGGCAGGCCGTGCTCACCGATTCCGGCCTCGTCGGCGACCGCGCCAAGCGGCGTCCGCTGCTCGTCGCCACCACCGCGCAGGCCGCCGGCGACCTGCGGGCCAACCTCGTCCTGGACATGGGCGACGACGAGCTGGCCGCCCTCGAGGGCCAGGAGCTGCGGATCGGTGACGTGGTGGTGCGCCTCGGTCGCAAGCCGAGCTCCTGCGAGGGCCTGTATGCCGAGACCGTCACGGGCGGCGACCTGCTGGTGGGGGACCAGGCGCGCGTCGTGCGCTGCTGCGCGTCCTTCTGACCACTCGGAGGGAGGTCATGCTGACCGAACCGAGTTGCCCCGCCCGATAGCCTAGGCAGCACGTCACCGCAGGGGTGGCGGCGGCCCCGCGAGGCAGCGGGACGTCATACGAGAACGAACTGGAGACACCTGTGTCAGCCGACATCACCGTGCACATCGCTGGAGACGAGCGAACGGTGGCGGCGGGCACGACTGCCGCCGATCTGTTCGCCGACGACCGCCGGATCGTGGTCGCGCGCATCGGCGGGGAGCTCAAGGACCTGGCGACCGAGCTGCGCGAGGGCGACGTCGTCGAGGGTGTCGACATCGCCAGCGACGACGGCCTGGACGTGCTGCGGCACTCCTGCGCGCACGTCATGGCCCAGGCGGTGCAGCAGGTCAACCCCGCCGCCAAGCTGGGCATCGGCCCGCCGGTCCGCGACGGCTTCTACTACGACTTCCAGGTGGACGAGCCGTTCACCCCCGATGACCTCAAGCAGCTCGAGAAGGTCATGCAGAAGATCGTCAACGAGGGGCAGACCTTCTCGCGGCGCGTGGTCAGCGAGACCGAGGCGCTGGAGGAGCTCGCGGGCGAGCCGTTCAAGTGCGAGCTGGTCGGCCTCAAGGGCTCGATGACGCACGACGACGAGGACGCCGGCGCCGGTGTCGAGGTCGGCGCGGGCGAGCTCACGATCTATGACAACGTGCGCCGGGACGGGACGGTCGCCTGGGGCGACCTGTGCCGCGGCCCGCACCTGCCGAGCACCAAGATCATCGCCAACGGCTTCAAGCTCATGCGCTCGGCCGCGGCCTACTGGCGCGGCAACCAGGCCAACGAGCAGCTGCAGCGGCTCTACGGCACGGCGTGGCCGACCAAGGACGAGCTGCGCGCCTACCTGGAGCGGCTCGCCGAGGCCGAGAAGCGCGACCACCGCAAGCTCGGCGTCGAGCTCGACCTGTTCTCCTTCCCCGACGAGATCGGCTCCGGCCTGCCGGTGTTCCACCCCAAGGGCGGCATCATCAAGCGGGAGATGGAGGACTACGTCCGCCGCCGGCACATCGAGGAGGGCTTCGAGTACGTCGGCACGCCGCACATCGCCAAGGACGGCCTGTTCCACACCTCCGGGCACCTGCCGTACTACGCGGACACGATGTTCCCGCCGCTGCACGTCGACGAGGAGCGCGACGACGCGGGCGAGGTGACCAAGCCGGGCCAGGACTACCGCCTCAAGGCGATGAACTGCCCGATGCACAACCTCATCTACCGCTCCCGCGGGCGCTCCTACCGCGAGCTCCCGCTCCGGCTCTTCGAGTTCGGCTCGGTCTACCGCTACGAGAAGTCGGGGGTCATCCACGGGCTGACGCGCGTGCGCGGCTTCGCCCAGGACGACTCGCACTCCTACGTCACCGAGGAGCAGGCGCCGGCCGAGATCAAGCACCTGCTCGACTTCGTGCTCGGTCTGCTGCGCGACTTCGGGCTGACCGACTTCTACCTCGAGCTGTCGACGCGCGAGACCGAGGGGCCCAAGCGGGACAAGTTCATCGGCTCCGACGAGCAGTGGGAGGTCGCGACCAAGGTCCTCGAGGACGTCTGCCTCGCGTCCGGGCTGGAGCTCGTGCCCGACCCGGGCGGCGCCGCCTACTACGGCCCCAAGGTGTCGGTGCAGGCGCGCGACGCCATCGGCCGCACCTGGCAGATGTCGACGATCCAGTACGACTTCAACCAGCCGGAGCGCTTCGGGCTGGAGTACCAGGCGGCCGACGGCACCCGCAAGCAGCCGGTCATGATCCACTCGGCCAAGTTCGGGTCGATCGAGCGGTTCATGGGCGTGCTGGTCGAGCACTACGCCGGCGCCTTCCCGGTGTGGCTGTCGCCGGTGCAGGTCACGGGGATCCCGGTGGCCGAGGACTTCGCCGACTACCTCGAGGACGTCGCGCGCCAGCTGCGCCGGCGTGGGGTGCGCGTCGAGGTCGACCACAGCGACGACCGCTTCCCCAAGAAGATCCGCAACGCCTCCAAGTCCAAGGTGCCGTTCGTGCTCATCGCGGGTGGCGAGGACGTCGAGGCGGGGGCCGTGTCCTTCCGCTACCGCGACGGGTCGAAGCGCAACGGGATCCCCGTGGAGCAGGCGATCGAGGAGATCGTCCGGTCCATCGAGTCCCGCGAGCAGGTCATGACCGCACCCATCGGGTCGCCCGAGGCTGCAGAGACGGCTGAGACTGCCTGAGCCACGACGGATCTCGTATGCCGAGAGGCGCCCACCCCAGCACGGGTTCGGCGCCTCTCGCGCTGCTCAGCCCTGCCTGACCGCGGCGAGGAGGGTGGCCAGGTGCGCGTCGGCGCGGGCGCCATACGTCCGGGTGTAGAACCGCTCCATGAAGGCGCGCGGGTCGGCGGGGGAGGGGCGCCCCGACCGGTGCCACAGCTGCAGGGGGACGGCGCCGCGGGGCCCGGGCATCACGTAGTCGCCCTGCCACGGGGCCGGCGCGAAGGCGTGACGGCGGTAGAAGTCGGCCCGCCGCGCCGCGTCCGGTGACGAGTCGGGCGGCTCGAGCTCGGCCAGGACGTCGCGGTCGCCGGCGGCCCGCACGACGTCCTCGAGCAGGGCGCCGCCGACGCCACCCGACCGTCGCCGGGGGTCGACCGCGAGGTACTCCAGCAGGTCGGCTCCGAGCTCGTGGTGGGGGACGAGCACCGCGATCGCCAGCACCGTGTCGTCGTCGTCGTCCTCGCGCGCGACGAGGACCTTGCGATCGAGGAGGCGATGCTCGAGGACGTCCGCCACCGGCAGCCGCTCGTCAGGGGGGAACGCGGCGAGGTAGATCGCGCGGGCCTGGTCCAGGTGGCGCGGCTCGAGGATCGTGGTCTGCATCCGCTCATGCTGCCGTGCCGGGGGCGCTGGATGCCATTGGTTGATCTTTCAAGTAACCATGCGTTATGTTTTGGTCCGTTCAGGTATCCGATCGAAGGACTCTCATGCGCTCCCTCCTGCACCCGCCCGCCGCGCTGCGCGACCTCGCGCTGCTGCTGACCCGCGTCGTGCTCGGCGTGGTCCTGATGGCCCACGGCTGGCAGAAGCTCGGCACGAACGGGATCGACGGCGTCGCTGCCGGTTTCGGCAAGATGGGCATCCCCGCCTCCGAGCTGGCCGCGTGGTTCGCCGCGCTGGTCGAGCTCGTCGGTGGCGCCCTCATCCTCGTCGGGCTGGCCACCCCGCTGGTCGCCCTGCTCGTCGTCCTCAACATGGCGGGCGCCTTCTGGTTCGCGCACCGTGACGGCGGCGTCTTCGTCACCGACGGTGGCTGGGAGCTGGTCGCCGTGATCGCGGCCGCGTCGCTCGCGCTGATCGGTGCCGGGGCCGGCCGGATCAGCCTCGACGGGCTGCTCGGTCGCGGCCGGGGCTCTCGTGACGGTCGTCGTCCCGTCGGCGACCGCGAGTCGGTCGGGGCCACCCGCGCCTGACGGCCCTGTCTCGCGAGCCGCGCCAGGTATGACGAGGCGCCCACCCCGATGTGGGGTGGGCGCCTCGCGCGTGCTCAGGCCTGCGCGCCGGCCGCAGCTGCTGCCTCGAGGCCCCGGTCGAGGTCCGCCAGGATGTCGTCGATGTGCTCCAGGCCCACCGACAGGCGCACCAGGCCGGGCGTGACGCCGGCGCCGAGGCGGTCCTCGTCCGACCCCTGCGAGTGCGTCGTCGAGGCCGGGTGGATGACGAGCGAGCGGACGTCACCGATGTTGGCGACGTGGCTGTGCAGCTCGAGGGCGTCCACGAACGCCCGCCCCGCCTCGACCCCACCGGCGATGTCGAACGAGAACACCGAACCGGACCCCAGGGGGCAGTAGCGGTCCGCGCGCTCCTTCTCCGGGCTGCCGTCGAGCGACGCGTAGTAGACCCGCTCGACCTGCGGGTGGCCCTGCAGGTGCTCGACGACGCGGCGGGTGTTGGCCAGGTGCCGCTCGATGCGCAGCGACAGCGTCTCGATGCCGAGCCCCACGAGGAAGGCGTTGAACGGCGAGCACGCCGAGCCGAGGTCGCGCAGCAGCTCGACGCGGGCCTTGAGGATGAACGCCAGGTTGGCGCCGAGCGCCGAGCCCACCCCGAGGTCGCGGGCGAAGACGAGCCCGTGGTAGCTCTCGGACGGGGTGTTGAGCTGCGGGAAACGCTCGGGGTCCTGGGCGTAGTCGAAGGTGCCGGCGTCGACGAGCGCCCCGACGATCGAGGTGCCGTGACCGCCGAGGAACTTCGTGGCCGAGTGGATGACCACGTCCGCGCCGTGCTCGATCGGGCGGATGAGGTATGGCGTCGCGACGGTGTTGTCGACGAACAGCGGCACGCCCGCGTCGTGGGCGACCTCGGCGATCCCCGCGATGTCGAGGACCTTCTGGTCGGGGTTGGAGATCGTCTCGCCGAAGAAGAGCTTGGTCTCCGGGCGGACCGCGGCGCGCCACTCGTCCAGGTCGGCCTGGTCGCTGACGAAGGTCGTCGTGATGCCCAGCCTCGGCAGCGTGTAGCGCAGCAGGTTGTAGGTGCCGCCATACAGCGCGGGGGAGGCCACCACGTGGTCGCCCGCCTGCGCGACGTTGAGGATCGCGAAGGTCGTCGCGGCCATGCCCGACCCCAGCAGGAGCGCGCCGACACCGCCCTCGAGCGCCGCGATGCGCTCCTCGATGACGTTGTTGGTCGGATTGCCGAGGCGGGTGTAGATCGGGCCCAGGTCCGTCAGCGCGAACCGGTCTGCCGCGACCTGCGCGTCGTCGAAGACGAACGAGGTGGTCTGGTAGATCGGCAGCGCCCGCGCGCCCGTCTCGGAGTCCGGGTTCTGCCCGGCGTGGATCTGCTTGGTCTCGAATGCCCAGTCGCTCATGGGTCGTACCCTCCTTGCTCGCGCTTGCCGCCGTGTCGGGTGACGCCGGGGCCAGGTCCTCACCCGGGGCACCCCGCCGCGTGGGAGGGTTGCCGGTCAGCTGGCCGGGGCCGTGCTGCTGACGCTCATGACCTGCGGCGACTCTAGGAGTGGTCTCGTGGGGCGAGGAAGTGGCGTCCCGGCATACGGACCGTCGTCTCCGGGAGTGACGGTTTGGTCACGAGGAGGTGCCGAGACCCTCGACCGGTGGTTCACTGTGGCCATGAGCGCCCCCGCCCACATCCGCCGTGCCCGCCCGCACGACGCGTTCGCCGTCGCCGCGATGATGCTGCAGCTGGGCAGGGAGCGCGGCGCCTCGCCCGACCCCGAGTTCATCGACCGGTTCGCCGACGCCTGGCTGCGCAGCAGCGGTTCCCACGCCTACTGGCTCGCCGAGATCGAGAAGCGTCCCCTCGGCATCGCTGGCGTCACCCTCGTCGAGCAGCTCCCCGTCCTCGGCGGGCCGCGGCGCTCGCGGTGGGGCCAGGTGCACACGATGTTCGTCACGCCGACCTTCCGCCGGTGCGGGATCGGCGGTCAGCTGGCCCGCGAGGTGTTCGCGTGGTCCTCGGCCGAGGGGCTGACGCACCTGCGCGGCGACCTCACCGAGCTCGGCCCGGCCGCCGCCGGCATCTCCCGCCGCCTCGGTGGGCGCCCCGCTCACGACGGGATCTTCGAGTCGGTGCTGAGGGTCCCCGCCACGCTCTTCTGAGATCATCTGGCCTGGTTCACCGCCGGGTAGGACGCTGCGCGGCAACGCAGGACGGCGATCCGCGTGGCGGCGTACAGCCTGGTGATGTCGCTGGTCGTCATGGTGGCGGGCAAGGCGATCCTGGGGTTCTTCGGCGTCGAGGTGGACGACTTCCGGATCGCCGGGGGCATCGTCCTGCTGACGATCGCGCTGGGCATGCTCGGCGGGCCGGGGAGCATCGCGCACTCCGGGACACCGAGCGAGCAGCAGCACCAGTCGGAGCACGCGTCCACGTCCGACGTGTCGTCCTCTCCCAGGGCCTTCCCGACGATGGTCGGCCCGGGCACCATCACGACGCTGATCGTGCTGACCCGATCCGCGGACGGAGCGAGAGGGTATGTCGCTGTCGCCGCCGCCGTCGTGGTCGTCGTGCTGGCGCTGCTGCTGGTCCTGTGGTTCGCCCCCGCCATCGGGCACCACATGTCGTAGACGCTGCGCGTGATCATGACGCGCCTGATGGGGATGGTGGTCGCCGGGCTGCAGCACGTGTTCCCGCAGTGGGTGCGCTGACGTCCTCCTCGCAGACGTCGACCTGGTCGGAGTGGTCCTGGTGCTCGAGGAATCCAGGTGAGGGTGCGGGTGGGCGTGGTGGTCAGCGCCAAGACCCAAGACGCTGACCACCACAGGCCGGTGGGGTGGTCAGTCGCCGGCGGAAGCAGTCGTCGGCACGAGGTCGACGTCCAGCGGGTCCTCGTTCATGCCAGTCAGCTCCCTGGTGCGGCCGCCGTAGTCGATGGGCAGGACCACACCGGAGATGAAGGACGCCATCGGGGAATTGACGAAGATCAGTGGCTCCGCCATCTCGCGGGACTCCGCGAGCCGGCCCGCGAAGCCGGCGTGGCCGATGAGGTTGTCCATCCCTCCGACACTCCTGGCGAAGTCGTCGGTGAGTCCGGTGCTGGTGCTGGCCGGCATGATCGCGTTGACGCGGACATGCTTTGCGGCGAACTCCCCGGCGACCTGAGCGACGTACAGGTTGGTGGCGCGCTTGGAGATCGGGTAGGCGAGCTGACCCGGCGCCTCGTCCAGACCCAGGGCGTGGACGGCGGCGGTGGTGGCGTCCCACCCCTTCGCCCTGGTGAGCCCGGCGATCTCGTCGCGGTGCTTCTCCCAGTTGATGCCGCCCATCGAGGTGACGAAGGCGATGGCTCCCCCTTCGCGCATCCGGTCCGTGAGGTAGGCCTCCGTGATGTACTTGTTCGCCGTGAAGTTGACGGCCATCGTCTCGTTGAAGTCATGCCGGTCGCCGGAGACCCCCGCGATGCCGAAGAAGGCGTCGAAGGTGTCAGGCAGCTGGGCCATGACGGTGTCGATCTCGTCCTTGTTGCCGAGGTTGACCTGCAGCGACGTGGTCATGCCGGGGAGGTCGACGACGACATGGTCGAGGCCGTGCACCTCCGCGCCGAGGTCGACGAGGATCTCGGCGGTGGCCTTGCCCATCCCGGACGCTGCGCCAGTGACGACGCAGACCTTGCCCGTGTAGTTCAGGTAGTCCTTCATGAGGGCTTCTCCTTCTCTTGTGCTGGGGGTGGGGGAGGGTGCGGTGTCAGGCGAGGGGGAGCGGGATCGAGGAGGCGACGGCTTTTGTCTCGAGATAGGTCTCGAAGCCCTCGAGGCCGCCCTGCCGGCCGAGGCCACTGTGCTTGTAGCCGCCGTAGGGGGAGTCGGCGCCGTAGAACTGGCCGCCGTCGATGCTGAACGAGCCGGTGCGGATGCCGCGGGCGACCTTCAGGGCTCGCTCGGGTGAGGCCGTGAAGACGTTGCCGGAGAGCCCGTAGACGCTGTCGTTGGCGAGGCGGATCGCGTCCTCGTCGGTGTCGAACGGAGTCACGGCGAGGACGGGTCCGAAGATCTCCTGCTGAGCGATGGTGGAGGCGTTGTCGACATCGACGAAGAGCGTCGGCTCGATGAAGAACCCGCGGGACTGCGACACCGGAATCCCACCGCCGACGAGGAGGCGGGCTCCGTCGCGCTTGCCCGCCTCGATCATCTCGAGGATGTGGTCACGCTGCTTGGCGGTGATGATCGGTCCCGAGAAGGTCTCGGGGTCTGCCGGGTCGCCGAACGGCAGGTGTGCGTAGACCTGCTCCAGCGCGGCGACGGCCTGCTCGTAGACCCCACGCTGAACCAGCAGCCGGGTCGGAAGGGCGCAGCCCTGACCGGCGTGCAGGCACGCCGCCGCCGCCGCAGGAAGCGCCGCAGCCAGGTCAGCGTCGTCGAGGATGATGCCGGCGCTCTTGCCGCCGAGCTCCATCAGCGTCCGCTTGAAGGTTGGAGCGGACAGCTGCAGCATCAGCTGCCCCGTGGCCGTGGAACCGGTGAAGGAGATCATGTCGACTCGTGGATCCGTGACCAGCTCCTGGGCGACGGATCGGTCGCGGGTGGTGATCACGTTCACGACTCCGGCTGGGATGTCGGTCTTCTCCGCGATCAGCCGTCCGATGCGGGTGGCGTTCCACGGCGTCTCGGCTGCGGCCTTGACGACGACGGTGTTGCCGGTCGCCAGTGCAGGCCCGAGCTTGTTGATCAGGATCTCAAAGGGGAAGTTCCACGGGATGATCGCCGCAACCACCCCCACGGGCTCTTTGAGCACCCACCGCTCGGAGGTGAGCCCGCCTGCCTCACCATCGGCCAGGCGCCGCTCCCACGCGAACTCGTCGATCATCCGGGCAGGCCAGAGCAGCCCATCCGCCAGCGGCCAGTCGAGCTGCGCCATGTAGGTCGTCGACAGGGGGGCGCCGACCTCGACGACCAGCTCCTGCCGGAGCTCCTCCTTCTCGGCGACGATCGCCTCGTGAAGCTGCCTGAGGCACCTCTGCCGCAGGGCCCGGTCCTGCGCCCAGCAGGAGGAGTCGAACGAGGTCCTGGCCGCCGCGATCGCCTCGTCCATATCAGCGGACGTGGCGTCGGCGACGACGCCCACGACGTCGCCGGTGGCGGGATTGACGACCTCGAAGGTCCCACCGTCGGCGGCGTCGCGCAACGTGCCTGCGATCAGTAGTCGGGTCTCGTGGGCCGTGGTCAACGTGGTGGTCGACGTCATCGTCGTGCTCCTCACACATGCTTCGAAGCTCACCGAGAGAAACGCTCGACAGCGAGCGCCCGCCGGCAGCAGGCGGAACCCACGATAGGTTTTGGGCACGAGTACCACAAGGGGTGGCGACCTTCTGGCACGATGGGGGGATGCCTGAGGAGGAGCCGACGCGGGCCACCGGTCGCCCCATGGCGGCCGACCCGCGGTTCGTCGCCACGACGGGGCTGCGGCTGTTCGCGGAGCACGGGTATGACAACGTCACGATGAGCGAGGTCGCTGCGGCCGCCGGAATCGGTCGCAGCACGCTGGTCCGCTACTTCCCGACCAAGGCCCACATCGTCTGGGACCGGTCCGAGGACGACGCGGAACGGGTCCGGTCACTCCTGCGCAAGGCCGCTGCAGGCGACGCGATCGCGGCGATCTGCGACGTGATGCCGGACGCGCTCGCGTACGGAGAGGATGAGTTCGATCTGCTCCGGATACAGGTGCAGATCATCACCGCGTCATCGATCGACCTGCTGACCTACGCCCAGCATTCCACGGAGGAACTGATCCTCGCCTTCCTCAGGAGCAGGCGAGGTGATGTGCGGGACGACCTGCGCGACAGGATCGCCGCCCGGTGCCTCGTGGACGCCGGCTGGATCGCCCTCCAAGCCTGGGCGGCAACCGAACAGCACA
Organism: Arsenicicoccus sp. UBA6765; assembly: GCF_002453335.1. NCBI lineage: Bacteria > Bacillati > Actinomycetota > Actinomycetes > Micrococcales > Intrasporangiaceae > Arsenicicoccus > Arsenicicoccus sp. UBA6765. Next base: position 34,490 of record NZ_DKGR01000056.1, on the reverse strand, counting down.
GCCCGCACGCCCTGCTCGAGCAGGCCTACCAGTACGTCCGGGCCGGGTTGCAGCCGCGAGCCGTCTGAAGCGCCGCTGTCGCCGACCACGTTGTCACCGTCGGAGCCTGAACGATGGCCCGGCGGCCACGCCACCGGCCTCGCCGCGCACTCGCGTCGGGGGACCGGCGCGCGGACCAGTCGGCGGGAGGGGATCAGCCGGCGAAGGGGGACGGATCTGCCGGGCGCTCGGGCGCCGCGAGGTCGAGGAGGTCCTGGTAGCGGCCGCCCACCGTGATGCGGGCCAGGTCGCCCAGCCGCCACGTGGACAGGGTCTCCCACGTCGGCGAGGGGGTGAGCTCCAGCAGCATCAAGGTGCCCTGCGCCACGAGGACCGGGGCCCCGACGAACAGCTGGTCGTCGGAGTCGCGCAGCTCGAGCCCGAGGAGCGGGTAGCGCTCGGCGAGGTCTGAGACGAGCGCCTCGGTGGTGTCGAGGTCGAGGCTGTCCAGGCCGCTGGGAGGCCAGGCGCCCTCGTGCTCGAAGGCGAGCTGGTGGATGGCGGGGTACTGGTGGTGGCGGATCCGCTCCAGGTCGGCGATCCGGGCGGCGACGTAGCCGTCGGGCCACGGCGCCGAGGTCTGGACGAGGCACCACCGCCGCCCGACCCCCACGCAGTATCCCGTGACGGCCTCGTCCGGCATGTCGAGCTCGAGGCAGGTGTGCTCGGCCATGGCCGACTCGAGCTTGGCGCGGATCCGGGCGAGGCGTTCGGCGCGGTGCTTGCTCATGGCGTCAGCATGCCAGCCGCATCACGCCTGCTCGAGGAGGAAGACCGGGATCTGGCGGTCGGTCTTGGTCTGGTAGTCGGCGTAGGGCGGGAAGGCCTCGACGCAGCGGGGCCACCACTCGGCGTGCTCCGCCTCGGTGGCGAGCCGGGCGACCCGCCGGGTGACGGTGGTGCCGTCCTGCAGGAGCAGGTGGGGATGCGCGGTCAGGTTGTGGACCCACTGAGGGTGCTCCGGGGAGCCACCCTTGCTGCCGACCGCGGCGTAGACGCCGTCGTGCTCGACCCGCATCAGCGGCACCTCGCGAACCTTGCGGGAGGACTTGCCGAGCATCGTCAGGACGACGACGCGCATGCCCTCGACGCTGGCGGCCTCGGTGGTGCCGGCGGCGTGGATGTCCTCGAGCTGCTGACGGACCCAGCCAGAGGCGTTGGGGGCGGGCGGGGCGTCGAGCGCGGCCCAGGGGTCGGTGCCCGAGAAGTCGTGGCCCGAGGCGTCGTTGCCGGAAGGGGTGGCGGGCGTGGGGTCTGGTGTCGTCGTCATAGGGTCGAGTCTAGGATCGAGGGGTGACAGACCTCCAGGGCCCGCGCAGCATCGAGGACGCCGGCCAGCTCGCCGGTGTGGACGACGGGTTCGAGCGTCTGTGGACGCCGCACCGCATGGCCTACATCCAGGCGGATCGCCCGAGCACCGATGCGGGACAAGGGTGCCCGTTCTGCGCGGCGCCCGACAAGGATGACGCCGAGGGGCTCATCGTGCACCGCGGCGAGCACTGCTTCGTGGTCATGAACCTCTTCCCGTACAACCCCGGACACCTGCTCGTGTGCCCCTACCGCCACGTGCCGCTCTATCTCGACCTCACCGACGAGGAGACCGAGGAGTTCACCCGGCTGACCAAGCAGGCGATCCGCGCGCTGGAGGCCGCCAGCAGCCCCATGGGCTTCAACCTCGGGATGAACCAGGGCGCCGTCGCCGGGGCGGGCGTCGCCGCGCACCTGCACCAGCACGTGGTGCCGCGGTGGGGCGGCGACATGAACTTCCTGCCGATCGTCGGGCAGACCAAGGCCCTGCCGGTCCTGCTCGAGGACACCCGGCAGCAGATCGTGGCGGCCTGGCCGGGGGAGTGAGCCGTATGCCGGACCTGCCCGTCACGTCTGCGGAACCGCTTCCCGTGCTGGTCTACGACGACACGAGCGCGCTGGGCCGGGTGCAGGCCAGGGCGCTGTGGCACGTCGTGTCGCGCGACCGGTTCGAGCTGCGGCCCTGGCGTCGGCTGCCCCTGGAGCGGTGGGGCCTGACACCGGACGACTGCCGCGGGGCGCTGGTCTGGATCGGCCGGGACGGCGAGGTCAGCCGGGGGTGCGAGGTGTGGCCGGAGCTGCTGCGCCACGGCCACCGGTTCCTGCGGCCGGCGGTCCGTCCCGCGGAGACGCTCGTCAGAGCGCGCGCACGCCGCTGACGATCAGCAGCACGCCGAAGGCCAGGAACAGCACGGCGGCGCCGATCTTGATGGTGCGCTCGGGCAGCTTGCGGCCGAGGAGGGCGCCGACGCCGATGGCCAGGGCGTCCGCCGCGACCATCCCGAGCGTCGAGCCGACCCACGTGCCGAACCACCCCTCCTGGGTGGCGAGGGTGATGGTCGCGAGCATGGTCTTGTCGCCCAGCTCGGCGAGGAAGAACGCCGTGCCGACGGCCACCAGCGCCATGCCCCGGCTGTTGCGGGCCTTGGCGGCCTCGTCGTCGGTGAGCTCGTCGCCGCGGAGCGTCCACGCGGCGAACGCCAGGAAGGCGACGCCCGCCACGACCTGGATGACGCCCTGGGCGTCGGCGAAGACGTCCCCGATGGCGTAGCCGATCCCGACGGAGGCGAGGTGCACGAGCGCGGTGGCGGCGGTGATGCCCAGGAGGACGTCGCGGGCGCGGTAGCGGGCGGCGAAGGTCATGGCCATGAGCTGGCTCTTGTCGCCGAGCTCGGCGACGAAGATCACCGCGGTGCTCAGGAGGAAGGCGTACATGAGGGGGTCCTCTCAGGCCTGCCGGACCCGCGTCGTGGACGGACCTCGGCCAGGCACGTCCGTCGACGGGGTGCTGGTCGAAAGTCTCGTCCGCCACACGGTCGTGGCCTGCCGAGCCGGGCCCGAGGGCCAATGTGTCGACTCGACTGTTGGGGACTACTCCCTTTCAGCGTCCAGGGTAGCCCGCCCCGACCGGCTCACCCAACACGAGAGGGCGCCACGATCGGCGTGTCCTCGCCGATCGTGGCGCCCCCTGGGCGGGTCTGGGAGACCCTCAGGCGTTGATCTGGTCGCTGTCGAGGTGGCGGACCCGGTTGACCCAGAGCACGCGCCACTCGCCGTCCTCGTGCCGCAGCGCGGTCACCGAGGAGTTGGACAGCTCGAACCTGCGGCCGGCCTCGCCGATGCCGGCCGCGGCACCGATCAGGAGCTGGCCGAAGTGCTGGTGGGTGAGGATGCCGATCGTGGCGCGGTCCCCGTGGTGGGACGCCAGGTCGGCCAGCACGGTGGCCGCTCGGCGCTGCGCCTCGGCGTGCTCCTCCTCGAAGCCGCCGTCCCACTCCGAGCCCTGCTCGACGTCGTCCGGCAGCGTGAGGGACGGGGCGATGTCGTGCATCTCCTGCGTGCTGAGGCCGGGGTAGGGGCGACGCACGTTGGTGGCCGGGTGCGCGGCGTAGAGGCCACCCACCTCGCCCAGGTCGGTGCGGCCGATCGGCTCCACCCCGAGGGCGTCGGCGAGCGGCGCGACGGTCTGCAGGCACCGGTGCGTGAGGGCGGTGTAGAGGACCTCCACGTCGAGGTGGCTGCGGTCCTGGGACACCGCCTCGGCGAGGCGCCTGGCCTGCTCGTGGCCGAGCTCGGACAGCTCGGAGTCGGGGGTGCGACCTGCGCGGCTGCCGGTCTCGGCATACAGCTTGTTGTTCTCGGACTGACCGTGGCGGATGACGAAGAGGTCCATGTCGCAGAGTCTGTCATCCGCCACGGTCGGCGCCCAGCCCGGGGTCGGGCGACGCGCCCGCTGCGGCGTTCAGGCGGTGACGACCTTGGCCGCCAGCTGCTGCGGGAGCGGGTCGTAGCGCAGCCGGTCGCGGCGGAAGGTGCCCGTCCCGTGCGCGACGGACCGCAGGTCGATGGCGTAGCGCGTCAGCTCGAGGGCCGGCACCTCGGCGTGCACGACGGTGCGTCCCTCGTCGCCGGGCTCGGTGCCGACGACCCGCCCGCGACGCGTGGACAGGTCGCTCATGACGGGCCCGACGTAGTCGTCCGCCACGTCGACGTCGACGGAGTCCACCGGCTCGAGCAGCGTGACCGTGGCCGAGCTCGTGGCCTCCTTGAGCGCCAGCGCCCCGGCGGTCTGGAAGGCCATGTCCGAGGAGTCCACCGAGTGCGCCTTGCCGTCGGTGAGGGTCACCCGGATGTCGACCATCGGGTATCCCGCCAGGGTGCCCTTGGCCATCTGCGCCCGGACGCCCTTCTCGACCGAGGGGATGAACTGCCGGGGCACCGACCCACCCACCACCTTGTCGACGAACTCGAAGCCCGCGCCGCGCTCGAGCGGCTCGATCTCGACGTGGCAGACGGCGAACTGGCCGTGCCCGCCGGACTGCTTGACGTGCCGGCCCTGGGCCCGGGCCGGGGCGACGAACGTCTCGCGCAGCGCCACCCGCAGCGGCTCCGCCTCGACGCTGACCTGGTAGCGCTCCTGGAGCCGGCCGAGCAGCACGTCCACGTGCGCCTGCCCCATCGTCCACAGCACCGTCTGGTGGGTCTCGGCGTCGTGGTCCAGACGCATCGTCACGTCCTCGGCGACGACGCGCTGCAGGGCGCTGGCGAGCTTGTCCTCGTCGGCCTTGGACACCGGGTGGATGGCCACCGGCAGCAGCGGGTCGGGCAGCAGCCACGGCTCGACGACGCAGGGGGAATCCTTGGCCGAGAGCGTGTCCCCGGTCTCGGCGTGCGCGAGCCTGGCCACGATCGCCAGGTCCCCGGCCACGGCGAACCCGGACGACTTGGGCGCGTGCTCGGTGCCGCCGAGCGGCGTCGCCAGCTGGCCGACGCGCTCGTCGGAGTCGTGGTCCGGGTGGCCCTCGACCTCCTTGCCGACGAAGGCCGACAGGTGGCCCGCCACGTGCACCACGTCCTCGGCGCGCAGGGTGCCGTTGAACACGCGGACGAGCGACACGCGTCCGACATAGGGGTCCGTCGAGGTCTTGACGACCTCGGCCACCAGCGGCCCGTCCGGGTCCCCGACGAGGGGCTCGATCGGCTGGCCGTCCAGCGAGGTCACCATCGGCAGCGGGTGCCGCGTGGGGTCCGGGAAGGCGTCGGTGAAGATCTCCAGCAGCTCCGGCACCCCCGCGCCCGTCAGCGCGCTGATCGGGATGGCGGGGAAGAACGTGCCCGCGGCCACCGCCATCATCAGGTCCGCCCGGATCGTGTCGAAGGAGACGTCCTCGCCCTCGAGGTAGCGGTCCAGCAGGGTGTCGTCGTCGGACTCGGTGATGATCGCCTCGACCAGGTCGCCGCGGACCTCGTCGATGACCTCGCGCTGCTCGGCCGTCGCGTCGCTGATGCGGACGTCGCCGCCGGAGGAGTCGTAGTGGCGGCGGCTGAGCAGGGCCAGCGTCCCGGTGATCGTGCCGTCGTGGGCCTGGACGGGCAGGTAGAGCGGCTGCGCGTCGCCGAAGACCCGCCGGCACGAGTCCACGGTGTCCTCGAAGGACCCGCGCCCTGCCTCGAGCTTGGTCACGACGATGGCGCGCGGCATACCGACCGCCTCGCACTCGTGCCACAGCATCCCGGTGGCCGCGTCGACCCCGTCCACCGCGGAGACGACGAACAGCGCCGCGTCGGCCGCGCGCAGCCCGGCCCGCAGGTCACCCACGAAGTCGGGGTAGCCCGGGGTGTCGAGCAGGTTGATGGTCGTCCCGTCGACGTCGAAGGAGGCCGCGTCCAGCCCGACCGAGCGGGTGTCCTCGCCCTTGGTGGACTCCTTGGCGCGCCGCCCCGGCACGCGGGCCGCTATCAGGTGGTCGAACAAGGTGCTCTTTCCCGATCCGGACGGCCCCACGAGGACGACATTCCTGATGTCCTCGGGGCGGACTGGGGCGGGGGAGCCGGCGGCTCCTTGACCCTGGCTGTTGTTAGCGGCCATGTCATCTCACCTGACTTCGTCGTTGGCGGATCGTCCGCCCTGCCGTGCAGGGCGGGTGAGTCCATACTCAACTCCCGGCGAGCGGTGCCGACAAGCGGGGTCCCCCTATGGCTAGGGTGGGGGCACCATGCTGAACCGATTTCGTGCTCTGGCCACCCGGATCTTCACGCCCGTCGCCAAGGTCCTGCTGCGCCTCGGCGTCTCGCCCGACGCCGTGACCATCGTCGGCACCCTCGGGGTGGCGGCCAGCGCGCTGTGGTTCTTCCCCCGCGGCGAGTTCCTCGCCGGCACGCTCCTGATCGCGGTGTTCGTCTTCTCCGACACGATCGACGGCGTCATGGCCAGGCACAGCGGTCGCACCTCCAGCTTCGGCGCCTTCCTCGACTCGAGCCTGGACCGGATCGGCGACGCCTCGATCTTCGGCGGACTCGTCCTCTACTACGCGTGGCGGGGCGATCGCGTGCTGACCTGCGTCGCGCTCGCGGTGCTGGTGCTCGGGATGCTGGTGTCCTACGTCCGCGCCCGGGCCGAGGGGCTCGGCATGACGGCGAGCGTCGGGGTGGCCGAGCGCGCCGACCGGCTCGTGCTGATCCTGGTGGCCACCTTCGTGACCGGCATCGGCCTGTGGGAGCCCATGGTGGCGCTGGCCCTGTGGATCCTCGCCGTGCTGTCGGCGATCACCGTGCTCCAGCGGATCCTGGTCGTGCGCACGCAGGCCCTGTCCCGAGGCTGAGGCCGTATGCCGAACCGCCTCGCCGACCGGGCCACCGTCTGGGCGTTCCGCGCCGGCTGGCGCGTCGTCCGCCTGCTGCCCGCGCGCGTCGCCTACGCCGCCTTCGACCGCGCCGCCGACGTCACCCACCGCCGCGACGGGCGCTCGGTGCAGCGGCTGCGCTCCAACTACGCCCGGGTGCGGCCCGAGCTGTCGCCCGCCGAGCTCGAGGCGGTCGTCCGCGAGGGGATGCGGTCCTACCTGCGCTACTGGTGCGACGCGTTCCGGCTGCCCGACCTCACCCAGCAGGTGCTGCACGAGACCGTGCGCGTCGTCGGCGACCAGGGCGTGCGCGACTCGCTGCGCGAGGGCCGCGGGGCCGTGATGTTCCTTGGCCACCTCGGCAACTGGGACCTCGCCGGCGCCTGGTCCACGCACGAGCTGGCGCCGGTCACGACCGTGGCCGAGCGGCTGCGGCCCGAGGAGGTCTACGAGGCCTTCGTCGCCTTCCGCGAGCGGCTCGGCATGCGGATCCTGCCCCTGACCGGCGGTCCGCCGGCGATGCCGGAGCTGGTCCGCGCCCTGCGGGCCGGCGGCTTCGTGCCGCTCCTCGCCGACCGCGACCTGACCGACCAGGGCGTCACCGTGACCTTCTGCGGCCGCGAGGCCCGGATGGCGCCCGGCCCGGCCGCCCTCGCCGTCGCGACCGGGGCGCCGCTGCACCCCGTGTCCGTGCACTACGAGTGGCGGCACGGACCCGGCGGGACCGGCAGCGGCTACGACGTCGTCGTGACCTTCCACGAGCAGGTGCCCGTGCCCGAGACGGGTCGCACGAGGGACAAGGCCGCGGCCATGACCCAGAGCTGTGCGGCGGCGCTCGAGGCGGCGGTCGTCCGGCATACGGCCGACTGGCACATGATGCAGCGGGTCTTTGCCGAGGACGTCCGGTGACCCCGCTGCGCATCGGGATCGTCTGCCCGTACTCCTTCGACGTCGCCGGGGGGGTGCAGTTCCACGTGCGCGACCTCGCCGAGTGGCTGCTGCGCGCGGGCCACGAGGTGTCGGTGCTGGCGCCGGCCGACGAGGACACCGCGCTGCCGCCGTACGTCGTGAGCGCCGGGCGGGCCGTCCCCGTGAAGTACAACGGCTCCGTGGCGCGGCTCAACTTCGGACCGGTCACGGCGTCGCGGGTGGCGCGCTGGCTCGAGGACGGCGCCTTCGACGTCGTGCACATCCACGAGCCGATCACCCCGTCGATCGGCACCCTCGCCCTCTGGCAGGCGGAGTGCCCGATCGTCGCGACCTTCCACTCCTCCCAGGTGCGCTCGCGGGCGATGCAGACGGTCTACCCCGCCTTCCGCCCGTCGCTGGAGAAGATCCTGGGCCGCGTCGCCGTCTCCGAGGACGCCCGCCGCACGGTGACCACGCACTACGGCGGCGACGCGGTCGTCATCCCCAACGGCGTCTACGTCGACCGGTTCGCCGCCGCGCCCGTCCGCCCCGAGTGGCAGGGCACGCCGGAGCGGCCGACCATCGCCTTCCTCGGCCGGCTGCAGGAGCCGCGCAAGGGGCTGCCCCTGCTGCTGGAGGCGCTGCCCGCGATCACCCGCGAGGTGCCCGGGGTCCGGCTGCTCGTCGCCGGCCCGGGCGACCAGGACGCCGTGCGCGCCGCGGTGCCCGACGGGTGCCACGTCGAGCTGCTCGGGGCCGTCTCCGACGAGGACAAGGCGTCGCTGTTCCGCTCGGCCGACGTCTACGTCGCGCCCAACACCGGTGGCGAGAGCTTCGGCATCATCCTGGTGGAGGCCATGGGGGCGGGGGCGCCCGTGCTGGCGTCCGACCTCCCGGCGTTCGTGCGCGTGCTGGACGGGGGGCGTGCCGGCGCGACCTTCGCCAACGAGTCGAGCGCGGCGCTGGCCGAGCGTGCGGTGGCGCTGCTCGCCGACCCCGACCGGCGCGCCGAGCTGTCCCGCGTGGGGCAGGAGCGCGCCTGGCAGTTCGACTGGTCCGTGGTGGCCGAGCAGGTGCTCGCGGTCTACGAGACCGTCCTGCTCGGGGCGCCCGAGAAGCAGCGAGGGGCCGTCTCCCGCCGCCTCGAGGGCATGGGACGCAGCCTCACCCAGGGGATCGGCGACGCCCTCGGCCGGGGCGCGCGACGCTGATGCACGTCCCCGACATCCCGCTCACCGTCGTCCTCGTCGGCCTGGTCCTCCTGCTGCTCGCGTGGCGGCTGACCTACACCGCCGCCCGCCTGGACCGGCTGCACGCCCGCGTCGAGGGCGCGCTCGTCGCCGTCGACGCCCAGCTGGTGCGACGCGCCGAGGCCGTGCAGGAGCTGGCGGGGTCGGGTCTGCTGGACCCGGCGACCTCGCTGTTCCTCGCCGCGGCGGCGGCCGAGACGCTGGAGCTCGAGGACGAGCCGGTCGAGGCGCGGATCGAGGCCGAGACCGACCTGACCCAGGCGCTCGACCTCGCCCTGCCGCCCGAGACGGTCGACGCGCTGCGGCGCGACGGCGACCACGGCGGCCGCGTCCTGCTGCAGCGGCTGCGCAGCTCCTGCACCCGCGTCCAGCTCGCCCGGCGCTTCCACAACGACGCCGTCGTCGACGTGCAGCGGGTGCGGCGCAAGCGCCTCGTCCGCACCTTCCGCCTGGCCGGGCACGCCGAGCTGCCGCACACGGTGGAGTTCGACGACCGCCTGCCCTCCGCCCTCGAGTGATCCGGGCGATGCGGGCGCGTCGCGCGGATGGACCTACGATGACGCCGACACCGAAGTCGACACAGCAGTCCTCGAGCTAAGGCAGCGCCAACGCGATGAGCATCACCGAGTCCAGCCCCGCGACCACCCCTTCCGTCCCCAGCGCCGGCACCGGCACCGGCACCACCCGCGTCAAGCGCGGCATGGCCGAGATGCTCAAGGGCGGCGTGATCATGGACGTGGTCACGCCGGAGCAGGCCAAGATCGCCGAGGACGCCGGCGCCGTCGCCGTCATGGCCCTCGAGCGGGTCCCCGCGGACATCCGCGCCCAGGGTGGCGTGTCCCGCATGAGCGACCCCGACATGATCGACGGCATCATCGAGGCCGTCTCCATCCCGGTCATGGCCAAGGCCCGGATCGGCCACTTCGTCGAGGCCCAGGTGCTGCAGGCCCTCGGCGTGGACTACGTCGACGAGTCCGAGGTGCTCACCCCCGCGGACTACAGCAACCACATCGACAAGTGGGCGTTCACCGTGCCGTTCGTCTGCGGCGCGACCAACCTCGGCGAGGCCCTGCGCCGCATCACCGAGGGTGCGGCCATGATCCGCTCCAAGGGCGAGGCCGGCACCGGCGACGTCTCCAACGCCACCACCCACATGCGCAAGATCCGCGGCGAGATCAGCCGCCTGCAGACGATGGCGGCCGACGAGCTCTACGTCGCCGCCAAGGAGCTGCAGGCGCCGTTCGAGCTCGTGCGCGAGGTCGCCCAGAGCGGCAAGCTGCCCGTCGTGCTCTTCACCGCCGGCGGCATCGCCACCCCCGCCGACGCCGCCATGATGATGCAGCTCGGCGCCGAGGGCGTCTTCGTCGGCTCCGGCATCTTCAAGTCCGGCAACCCGGCCCAGCGCGCGGAGGCCATCGTCAAGGCCACCACCTTCTACGACGACCCCGACACCCTCGCCAAGGTCTCGCGCGGACTCGGCGAGGCCATGGTCGGCATCAACGTCGACGAGATCCCGCAGCCGCACCGTCTGGCCGAGCGCGGCTGGTGAGCTGAGCGTCGTCACCCCCGCTCGGCGCACGCGGGCGGGGGTGGCACGTCAGCGCTCGGAGCGTGGAGCCTGCTCACGGCGAGCGCCGCGGCCACGAGCAGCGCGAGCGATCCCAGCCACAGGACGGGCTCGCCCAGGCGTGACAGCACCCACGTGCCGAGCGCCGGGCCCACCGCCATCCCGACCGAGAAGGTCAGGGAGAAGGACGCCAGGTAGCCCGAGCGCTGGTGCGGGGGCGCCAGCGCCGCGAACATCGCGCCGATCACCGCGGCGGCGCCCACCTCGCCCACGCTCCACACGATCACCGCGACCAGGTGGGTCGCGACGGACCCGGCCACGACGGTGAGCCCGAAACCAGCCCCCACGACGACCAGGGCCGTGGCATAGACGAGCTCGGGTCGCCACCGCTCGATCCGACCCGCCGCGAACGGCTGCAGCAGCACGATCACCACCCCGTTGACCGCCACGATCGCGCCGTAGGCCGCCGCCGACAGGCCGTCGCGCCCCATGACGAGCGGCAGCGTCGAGTAGGCCTGCTGGTAGACCGTCGCGTAGGCCGTGGCGGCGAGCACGAGGGTCACGGCGCGCGGGTCGCGGACCATCGAGGCCACCACCCCGCGCGTGGCGGGTCCGTAGGGGCGGCGGGCGCGCGGCATACGAGGCACGAGCACCACCACGAGCAGGGCGGACAGCAGCGTGGCCGCCGCGTCCACGACGAACAGCCAGCCGTAGCCGAACCGGCTGAGGACCCCGGCCGTGAGCGTCGCGACCGAGAAGCCCAGGTTGAGCGCCCAGAAGACGAGGGAGTAGGCGCGGACGCGCTGCTCGGGCGCGACGACGTCCGCGACGAGGGCGTTCTGCGCCGGGCGGGCCAGGTCCGAGCACAGCCCGACGGCCAGGGCGCCCGCCACGACCAGAGGGGTGGTCGGCGCGGCCGCCAGCCCGAGGAGCGCTAGCGCCGCGAGCGACTGGCCGAGGACGATCGCCGACCGCCGCTCCAGCCGGTCGCCCAGCCACCCGCCGACCAGGCTCGACACGATCGCGCCCACGCCGAGGAAGGCCGCGACCAGTCCGGCCTGCGCGAGCGAGAGCCCTTTCTCGTGGACGAGGAAGAGGACCAGGAAGGGCTGGACGAAGGTCGCCAGGCGGTTGACGAGGACGGCGGTCCAGATCGCCCAGTAGGTGCGCGGCAGGCCGAACGGCCCGTCGGTCCGCAGACGGCTGCTGCTGCCCGTCGAGGGGATCGTGTCGCGGGTGGTCATGGGTCGAGCGTGGGCCCGCAGGACCTGGTCGGGCCAGGATTCGGTGGTGGCCACATCGTCGGGGGCTAGCCTGGCCGTATGACGAGCCCCACGGCCACCCGCGCCACCCGGTTGCGCAGCGAGAACCCCACCGGCGTGCGCACGGTCGGGCCGGCCGAGCTCGGGCGGCTGCGCTTCGCGGTGTCGCCGGTGTGGGAGGCGGTGGCGTCGCTGAAGGTGCTCCAGGGCCAGGGCAGCACCCTCCACGACCCCTGGGCGCAGGTCGCCCGTGACCGGGTGCTGGACGCAGGCCTCGACCTCGGCCTGCTCCTGGCGCTGGTGCCCGGTGCCGGGCACCTCGCGGACTTCGTCACGCCGACCCCGCACGGGCGCGAGGGCTCGATGACGGAGGCGCTGACCGACGTCCGCGAGGCCGCGACGGAGGTCGTCGAGCAGGACCTGCGGATCCTGCTCTCCGAGAGCCCCACCCCCTCGTCTCGCGAGGCCCTGGTCGCGGGGCTGCGGGACCCGGCCTCCGTGCGCGGTCGCGCGGCGGACGACCTCGAGGCGTACTTCGAGGTGGCGGTAGCCCCGGTCTGGGAGCGGCTCCGCGGCCTGGGGGAGTCCGACATCGCCTGGCGCCTCGAGCAGATCGCGAGCGGAGGCCTGCACCAGGTGCTCGGGACGCTGCACCCCCGACTGCGCATGGAGGGGGAGCAGCTGGTCGTCGAACGTGCCTGCCAGCCCGGGCCGACCACGTCCGGCGGCGGGCTCGTGCTCGTGCCGTGCGCGTTCGCCTTCCCCGGGCTGCTGTTCCTCGACATGCCGGGGCACTCCCCGACGGCGAGCTACGGACCGCGCGGGGTCGGCACCCTGTGGCGCGAGGCGCCCGACGCGACGGGCACCGCGCTCGCGGACCTCGTCGGTCGCACGCGCGCCGGCGCGGTGGTGCTCCTCGACCTGCCGATGACGACGTCGCAGCTGGCGTGCCACCTCGACGTCACCCCGCCCACCATGAGCCAGCACCTGCAGGTCATGGCCCGGGCGGGGCTCGTGGCGGCTCGTCGACGGGGCCGCGAGGTGCTCTACGCCCGCACCCAGCTCGGCGACCTGCTCGTGGCGAGCACCCACCCGCGCGGCCCGTCGGTCGGTGCGGACCGGTAGCGCGAGCGGGCGGTTCAGCGGCATACGGCCCGAGCACTATCGTGAGGCGGGTGACAGCCCCCACCCGCATCGGAGTCCTCGCCGTCCAGGGCGACGTGCGCGAGCACGTCCACGCGCTGGAGTGCCTGCGCGTCCAGGCCATCACCGTCCGCCGGCCGCACGAGCTCGACGAGCTGGACGGGATCGTCATACCCGGTGGTGAGTCCACGGTGATGGACAAGCTGGTGCGAGCGTTCGGGCTGCAGGGTCCGCTGCGGGACCGGATCACCGCCGGTATGCCGGCCTACGGGTCCTGCGCGGGCATGATCATGCTCGCCGACCGCGTGACCGACGCGACGGCCGACCAGCAGACCCTGGGCGGGATGGACATCACGGTGCGGCGCAACGCGTTCGGTCGCCAGGTGGACTCGTTCGAGGCCGACCTGTCGGTGCCGGCGATCCGCGACGGGGTGGCCGAGCCGCTGCGCGCGGTGTTCATCCGGGCCCCGTGGGTGGAGGACGTCGGCGCGGACGTCGAGGTGCTGGCCAGGGTGCCGGAGTCCGCCGAGGGGGCGGCGGCGGGCAAGGTCGTGATGGCGCGGCAGGGCTCCCTGCTGGTCACGAGCTTCCACCCCGAGGTCACCGGGGACCTGCGGGTGCACGAGTACTTCGTGGACCTCGTGCGTGGCGCGTAGACTGGGCCAGTTGCCACGCCGGACATCACGAGGAGCTTACGTATGAGCGGCCACTCCAAATGGGCCACCACCAAGCACAAGAAGGCGGCGATCGACGCCAAGCGCGGCAAGCTGTTCGCCAAGCTGATCAAGAACATCGAGGTCGCCTGCAGGCAGGGCGGCGCCGACCCGGCCGGCAACCCCACGCTGTACGACGCGGTCCAGAAGGCCAAGAAGAACTCCGTCCCCAACGACAACATCGACCGTGCGCTGAAGCGCGGCTCCGGTGCTGACTCCGGCGGCGCGGACTGGCAGACGATCATGTACGAGGGCTACGCCCCCAACGGTGTCGCCGTGCTGATCGAGTGCCTCACCGACAACCGCAACCGCGCCGCCACCGAGGTGCGCGTGGCGCTGACCCGCAACGGCGGCAACCTCGCCGACCCGGGCTCGGTCGCCTACAACTTCTCGCGCAAGGGCGTCGTGACGCTCACCAAGCAGCAGAAGGACCGCGAGCTGACCGAGGACGACCTCCTGGAGATCGTCCTCGACGCCGGCGCGGAGGAGGTCAACGACGACGACGAGACCTTCGAGATCATCTCGGAGGCAGGCGACTTCGTGGCCGTGCGCACCGCGATCCAGCAGGCGGGCCTGGACTACGAATCGGCCGAAGCGAGCTTCGTGCCCAACCTCAAGGTCGAGCTGGACGCCGACGGCGCCCGCAAGATGCTCAAGGTCGTCGACGCGCTCGAGGACAGCGACGACGTGCAGAACGTCTGGACGAACGGGGACGTGAGCGACGAGGTCGCAGCCGAGCTTGATTCAGAGGACTGACGACGGCGCGAGGACACGAGCGAGCGGGGCTGGGGACGACGAGGGTCGTGCCCGGCCCCGCTCGCGTTCGTCTGGAGCGTTCCCGTCAGGGGTTGTGGTGGCGGTCTTGCCGTGCGGCGTCGGTCTGGGGCTGCAGCGCGAGACGGGGGATGGTGGGCGACACGGGGGGTGGTGGGCGAGACGGGGGATGGTCGTGGAGCGCGCGGAGGCGCTCTGGCGAACGTGTGTTCGGTCTGTCGGTGTGTCCCGCGTAGCCTGACGGTGCGCACGGTGGAGACTGTCGGTGCGCAACGTGGACACTGTCGCGCGACACGTCCGGCGAGAGGGAAACGACATGCGGGTGCTCGGCGTCGACCCCGGTCTCACCCGCTGCGGTGTCGGCGTGGTGGAGGGAGTCCCCGGCCGTCCCCTGCGGCTGGTGGCGGTCGGCGTGATCCGCACCCCGAGCAGCGAGCCGCTGCACCAACGACTGCTGACCATCCAGACCGAGCTGGAGGACTGGCTGCACCACCACGACCCGGACGCGATCGCGGTGGAGCGCATGTTCGCCCGTGGGGACGTGTCCACGATCATGGGGACGGCCCAGGCGAGCGCGATCCCGATGCTCGCGGCCGCCCGCCGCGGGCTGCCGCTGGCCCTGCACACGCCGTCCGAGGTCAAGGCCGCGGTGACGGGCAACGGGCGGGCGGACAAGGCCCAGGTCACGAGCATGGTCATGCGGGTCCTGGGCCTGGACGAGCGGCCCACCCCCGCGGACGCCGCGGACGCCCTGGCCCTCGCCATCTGCCACGTATGGCGGGGCGGGGCGGCGTCACGGCTCGCCTGCGCCGTGACCGACAACCGCACGGCCGAGGCGCTCGATGCCGCGCGGCGCCGGCAGCAGGCCGCCCCCAACCGTTGGCAGCAGGCCGTGGCGGAGCATCGTGCGCAGGGTGGCGGCTCGGCCCACCCCGCGGTGGCGGCGGCCCGTCGCCAGGCGGTGCGGCGCGGGACGTCGTCGTGAGGGCTACCCTCGGGGCGGCACCGACGCTCGCGGCCCTCGGGAGTGCGACGATGCCGACGACGCCTGGGTCTGCGGTGAGCCGGGATGCGGTGCTGCGGCATACGACGAAGACGACTGGACCACAGGAGAACTCATGATCGCGTCCGTCTCCGGCACGGTGCTGACCGCCCACCTCGACCACGTCGTGGTCGAGGTCGGGGGCGTCGGCATGCTGGTGCACACGACTCCCGCCACGGCCGCCGGGCTGCGCGTGGGGCAGCAGGCCCGCCTGTCGACGACCCTCGTGGTGCGGGAGGACTCGCTGACGTTGTACGGCTTCGGCGACGACGACGAGCGGGCGCTCTTCGAGCAGGTGCAGACCGTCAGCGGGGTGGGGCCGCGGCTGGCGCTCGCGATGCTGTCGGTGCACGCCCCCGACGTCACGCGCGCGGCCATCGGGTCGGGTGACATCGCGACCCTGACCAAGGTGCCCGGCATCGGCAAGAAGGGCGCCGAGCGCATCGTGCTCGAGCTCCGCGACAAGGTCGGCGTCCTCCCGGGCGCCACCCCGGGCGCGGGTGCCGCGCCGGCCGCGGGCGGGACCCAGCCGCAGGTCGTCGAGGCGCTGGTCGGGCTCGGCTGGAGCGTCAAGCAGGCCGAGGACGCCGTCGGGCGGGTGGCGTCAGCCGGCGACGCGGCCAGCATGGCCTCGACCTCCGCGATGCTGCGCGCCGCCCTGCGCGAGCTGGGGCGCTGACCCGTGCCCGAGGTGTGGGAGCGAGGGGCGGACGACGAGTTCGCCGGTCGGGCCGACGACGGCAGCTATGACGCGACGGCGCGGGTGGTCGACGCCCGTGGGGTCGACGACGAGCAGCGGGTCGAGGCGGCACTGAGGCCGAAGCGGCTGGCGGACTTCCCCGGGCAGCCGCGCGTGCGCGACCAGCTGTCCCTGGTGCTCGAGGCCGCGCGACGCCGGGACGCGGTGCCGGACCACATCCTGCTGTCGGGTCCGCCCGGGCTCGGCAAGACGACGCTGGCGATGATCGTCGCGGCCGAGCTGGAGCGGCCCATCCGGGTCACCAGCGGACCCGCCATCCAGCACGCCGGTGACCTCGCGGCGATCCTGTCCAGCCTGGCTGAGGGCGAGGTGCTCTTCCTCGACGAGATCCACCGCATGGCCCGCCCGGCGGAGGAGATGCTCTATCTCGCGATGGAGGACTTCCGGGTCGACGTCATCGTGGGCAAGGGGCCGGGCGCGACCGCGATCCCGCTCGAGCTGCCGCCGTTCACCGTCGTCGGGGCCACGACGCGCGCCGGACTGCTGCCGGCGCCGCTGCGCGACCGGTTCGGGTTCACCGGTCACCTCGACTTCTACTCCTCCGACGACCTCGCCGCGATCCTCGTGCGCTCGGCCCGGCTCCTCGGCGTCGAGGCGCTCGACGACGGCATCGCCGAGATCGCGGGACGGTCCCGCGGCACACCCCGCATCGCCAACCGGCTGCTGCGCCGCGTCCGCGACTGGTCGCAGGTGCATGGCCGCGGCGTGGTGGACCTGGAGGCCGCGCACGAGGCACTCGCCCTCTTCGACGTCGACGTGCGGGGGCTGGACCGGCTGGACCGCGGGGTGCTGGAGCTGCTGTGCACCCGCTTCGGCGGCGGCCCCGTGGGCCTGTCGACGCTCGCCGTCGCCGTGGGGGAGGAGCCGGACACGGTCGAGACCGTCGCTGAGCCCTATCTCGTGCGCGAGGGCTTCATGGTCCGCACGCCGCGCGGGCGAGCGGCCACGGCGCTGGCGTGGCAGCACCTCGGCCTCACCGCGCCGATGGACGCCCCCGGAGCCGGGGCTCCGCAGCTCCCCCTCGACGGGGAGGGCCGGTTCTCCTGAGCGCGTGGTGATTGGGTGGGGACAGACCCGACCCGTACACTGCCGAGAGGAATCCTCCTCGTTGCACCACGTGTCAAGGTCTTCACTCTGCGTCATCCCAGGGCCCGACGATCTTGGCAGACCATCCGATCGAGAGAACGTGTCGATGATCTCTGCCACCCCGTTCGTCGCCGCTGCGGCGCAGAACGACCAAGGGGCTCTGTCCTACCTCATCTTCCTGCTCCCCCTGCTCATGCTGGGGTGGCTCTGGTGGACCACGCGCCGACGCCAGCGCGAGGCCGCGTCCCGCGCCGGGTCGCTCCAGCCCGGGCAGCGGATCGTCACCGCCTCCGGCATCATCGGGACCCTCGTGTCCCGGGGTGGCGGCGTCGCGCAGGTCGAGGTGGCCCAGGGCGTGGTCATCACCATCGACGAGCGTGCCCTCATGGGTGAGGCTCCCGCCGCCGGCACCACGACGACCCTCTCCGAGGGCACCGACTGATGGCCCGCAACCCTCGCACCAGGGGAGCGCGCCGGACCCTGGTCTGGTTCGCCACGCTCCTGCTCGGCTTGGCCGCCCTGCTCGCCGGCGTCAACACCTGGGGCACCGCGCAGGCCACGCCCAAGCTCGGCCTCGACCTGGAGGGAGGCACGCAGATGATCCTCGCCCCCCAGGTGGGCGAGGGTGTCGAGGTCAACGAGCAGCAGCTCTCCCAGGCGGTCGACATCATGCGCGCCCGCGTCGACTCCCAGGGCGTCGCCGAGGCCGAGGTCGCGACCCTCGGCTCCAACGTCGTCGTCAGCGTCCCCGGTGAGATGACGAAGGAGCAGGAGGAGTCGCTGCGGCAGTCCTCCCAGATGCGATTCCGCCCCGTCCTCGCGATGCTGCCCGCGCAGCCCGAGCCGACCCCTGCGCCGACCGGCACGAGCGCTCCCACGGGCGCGCCGACGCCGGGGGCGAGTCCCTCGGGTAGGCAGAGCGTCGCGCCGGGCGGGAAGGCTCGTCCCACGGCGACGCCCACGCCTACGGCGACGCGCACGGCGAACGCCGTCGCGCCCGAGGCGTTGAAGGCCGACGCCGCGACGGCGGACGCGCGCGCCGGTTCGCGGCCCGCGGCGTCCCCCTCCCCGTCCCCGACTCCGAAGCCCGATCTCCTGCGCCAGCCGGTGCTCGAGGAGGGCGCCCCCGGCCTCACCCGCATCACCCCGGCCGACCGGGCGGACCCGGAGAAGCTCATCGCCTACGCGACCAACGGGGCGTGGCTGCAGGCCCCTTCCTCGATGGAGAAGATCCAGGCCCTCGACTGCGCGAGCACGGACCGGCCGGACCCGACCAAGGAGGACCAGGACCTGCCGATCGCCGCGTGCGACCTCGACGGCGGGGCCAAGTACCTCCTCGGTCCGGCGGTCATCAGCGGTGACCAGCTCGCGGACGCCTCCTCGGGCAACATGACCAACCAGCAGGGTCAGCCGATGCCCGGCTACCAGGTCAACCTCGAGATGAAGCCCGAGTCCCGTGACCTCTACCGGGTCGTCAGCCAGTCCATGCTCGGCCTACAGCAGCCGCGCAACCAGCTCGCGACGGTGCTCGACGGCCGGGTCGTCTCCGCGCCCTACTTCTCGAGCGTCATCCCGGACGGCCGGGCGGCGATCAGCGGCAACTTCACCGCCGACTCCGCGCAGATGCTCGCCAACCAGCTCAAGTTCGGTGCCCTGCCGATGTCCTTCCGCGTCGAGACGCAGGACACCGTCAGCCCGACGCTCGGCGCCGACCAGCTCAGCAAGGGTCTGCTCGCGGGCGCCATCGGCTTCGTGCTGGTCATGATCTACGCGCTGATCCAGTACCGCGCTCTCGGCCTGGTGACCGTGGCCTCGCTGCTCGCGGCCGCCGCGCTGACCTACCTGTGCATCACGCTGCTCGGCTGGTCGCAGAACTTCCGGCTGTCCATGGCCGGCGTCACCGGCCTGATCCTGTCGATCGGTATGACGGCCGACTCGTTCATCGTCTACTTCGAACGCGTGCGGGACGAGATCCGTGAGGGTCGCTCGATCCCGGCGGCCGTCGAGGCGGGGTGGCAGCGGGCCAAGGGCACCGTGATCATCTCCGACGCCGTCAACCTGATCGCCGCCGTCGTGCTCTACCTGCTGGCCTCCAGCAACGTCCGCGGCTTCGCCTACACGCTCGGCCTGACCACGATCATCGACGTCATCATCGTCTTCTTCTTCACCCACCCGATGCTGGCGCTGCTGTCCCGCACCACGTTCTTCGGCCAGGGGCACAAGCTCTCGGGCTTCGACCCGGACGCCCTCGGTGCCAAGCCGGCGCGCTACGTCGGTCGCGGCCGGTTCCGCGACCCCGACGCCGAGCTCGAGGCGCTGGAGACCGAGCGCGCCGCCACCAAGCAGCGTGAGGGCAGCTACACCAAGGAAGGCGGGGCCGTGCTGTGAGCAAGGTCGCTGATTTCGGTAACGACCTCTACACCGGTCGCCGCGGGCTCGACTACGTCGGTCGCCGCAAGGTGTGGTTCCTGCTGTCCGGCCTGCTGCTGGCCGTCTGCATCGGCTCCCTGGCCTTCAGCGGCCTCAACCTCGGCCTGGAGTTCCGTGGCGGCTCGGAGTTCCGCGTCTCCGACATCCGCAACATCTCGGGCTTCGAGAACCGCGCCCAGGACACCGTGCAGGACGCGGCGTCCAAGGCGGGGGAGCAGGCCGGCAACGTCACGGTCACCAAGATCGGCGACAGCTCAATCCGCGTGCAGACCGAGAAGCTCGCCGACGCCCCGACCCAGGCCGTGAGCAACGCCCTGGGCCAGGAGTTCCAGGTGGGCAAGGACAAGGTGTCGAGCACCTTCGTCGGCCCGTCGTGGGGCCAGTCGGTGAGCCAGCAGGCCCTGCGCGCCCTGCTCATCTTCTTCGCGATCGTCGCCGTGGTCCTCGCGTTCTACTTCCGCACGTGGAAGATGGCGGCGGCCGCGCTCATCGCGATGCTGCACGACATGGTCATCACCGTCGGCCTCTACACCCTCCTGGGCTTCGAGATCACCCCGGCGACGACGATCGGCTTCCTCACCGTCCTCGCCTACTCGCTCTACGACACCGTCGTGGTCTTCGACAAGGTCAAGGAGAACGTCCGCGCGGCCGGTCACACGGGTCGCCAGACCTTCAGCCAGGCGGCCAACCTCGCCGTCAACCAGACCCTGGTGCGGTCGATCAACACCTCGATGATGTCGGTCATCCCCGTCACCGTCGTGCTCATCGTCGGTCTGCTGGTCATCGGTCCGGGCGTGCTGCTCGACCTGTCCCTGGTGCTGCTCGTCGGCATCCTGGTCGGCGCCTACTCCTCGGTCTTCATCGCGACCCCGGTGCTGGCCATGCTGCGCGAGCGGGAGCCGGGCATGAAGGAGCAGGCCAAGCGCGCCCACCGCTACCAGGAGGCGCGGGGCGGCGCCAACTTCTCCGGCACCCTGCTGTCCGACCTCGGCAAGCACGACACCCACAGCTCCATGCTGGACTCCGACCTGACGCCGGCGACCAGCCCCGACGACGTCGCCACGGGTGCGGCCGGTGGCGCGACCTCGGCCACCCGGGCCGGCACCGCGACCGCGACCCGCCGCCCGACCCACCCATCGGCCGACGGGGGTCGCCGGCCCCTGCACCCGAGCGTCACGCAGGACGGTCCCCGCAACCAGCCGCGGCGTGCGCCGCGGTCCAAGCGATAGGCACCGGCCGTATGCCGACCAGCCCGCACCCCGACCCGGAGCAGCAGCGCGTGGCCGACCTGGTCGCGTCCCTGATGCGGGACATCCCCGACTTCCCGCAGCCCGGCGTGCTGTTCAAGGACTTCACGCCGCTGCTGGCCGACGGCGCCGCCCTGGTCCAGGTCGTCGACGACGTGGCGCGCCGCCATCGCGGTGACGTGGATGTCGTCGTGGGGATGGAGGCGCGGGGGTTCATCCTCGGCGCCGCCGTGGCCTACGCCCTGGGGGTCGGCTTCGTGCCCGTCCGCAAGGCGGGCAAGCTGCCGGGCGCCACCGTCACCGAGGACTACACCCTCGAGTACGGCGCGGCGACCCTCGAGATGCACCAGGACGCCCTGCACGCGGGGCAGCGGGTGCTCGTCCTCGACGACGTCCTCGCCACCGGCGGTACGGCCGCGGCGACCTGTCGCCTGGTCGAGCAGTGCGGCGCGACCGTCGCCGCCTGCGAGTTCGTCCTGGAGATCGACGCCCTCGGCGGCCGGTCTCAGCTGGTGGATCGCGTGGTCTCCTCGCTCGTGCGGGGCTGAGCGCGGCCTAGGATGGCGGGATGACGGACCAGGACGCGCGGAGCCGGTCGGACCTGCCGGTGTCTCGCCCCGACGCCGAGGCCACGGCCCTGCGCACCGAGCCGGACCCCAACGTCTCGGAGCTGGGTCCCTCACCTGCGGGAGCGGCGGCCAGCGCCGCGGTGTCCGAGCCCACCGTGCCGCTGCCGAGCTCGGCACGGATGCGGGCGCGGTTCGCGCGCTTCGGCGGGCGGACGTCCGCCAACCCGGTCCTCGAGCCGATCCTGCGCTCTCTCAAGCTGACCCACCCCAAGGCCGACACCAGCGTCATCGAGCGCGCCTACGTCGTGGCCGAGCGCTGCCACCGGGGACAGCTCCGCAAGAGCGGCGACCCCTACATCACCCACCCCCTCGCCGTCTCCACGATCCTCGCGGACCTCGGCATGCCGCCCTCGACCATCGCGGCCTCGCTGCTGCACGACACCGTCGAGGACACCGACTACTCCCTCGACGAGCTGCGCCGCGAGTTCGGCGACGAGATCGCGCGCCTCGTGGACGGGGTCACCAAGCTCGACAAGGTCCACTACGGCGACGCCGCCCAGGCGGAGACCGTCCGCAAGATGGTGGTCGCGATGGCCCGCGACATACGGGTCCTCGTGATCAAGCTGGCCGACCGGCTGCACAACGCACGGACCTGGCGCTATGTCTCGGCGAGCTCCGCCCAGCGCAAGGCGCGCGAGACCCTCGAGATCTATGCCCCCCTCGCGCACCGGCTGGGCATGAACACCATCAAGTGGGAGCTCGAGGACCTGTCCTTCGCGACGCTCTACCCCAAGGTCTACGACGAGATCGAGAACCTCGTCGCGGGTCGCGCCCCCGCCCGCGAGGAGTACCTCGCCGGGGTGCGCGAGCTGGTGCTGCACGACCTGGCGCAGGCGCGGATCAAGGCGACGGTGACCGGTCGCCCCAAGCACTACTACTCCGTCTACCAGAAGATGATCGTGCGGGGGAAGGAGTTCGACGAGATCTTCGACCTCGTCGGGGTCCGGGTGCTCGTGGAGTCGGTCCGCGACTGCTACGCCGCGCTGGGCGCGATGCACGCGCGCTGGACGCCGGTGCCGGGGCGGTTCAAGGACTACATCGCGACGCCGAAGTTCAACATGTACCAGTCGCTGCACACGACGGTCATCGGCCCGGGCGGGAACCCCGTCGAGATCCAGATCCGCACGCACACCATGCACCGGCGGGCGGAGTACGGCGTCGCCGCGCACTGGAAGTACAAGGAGGACGGCCCCGGCACCGCGGCCCCCACCGACGACGGCCAGACCGACATGTCCTGGCTGCGCTCCCTGGTCGACTGGCAGCAGGAGACCAGCGACCCGGGGGAGTTCCTGGACTCGCTGCGCTTCGAGATCAACACGCAGGAGGTCTTCGTCTTCACCCCCAAGGGCGAGGTCATCGGCCTGCCCGCGGGGGCCACGCCCGTGGACTTCGCGTATGCCGTGCACACCGAGGTCGGTCACCACTGCATCGGCGGCCGGGTCAACGGTCGCCTCGTCCCGCTCGAGTCGCGGCTGGAGAACGGCGACGTCGTCGAGGTCCTGACGTCCAAGGCGCCGGACGCCGGCCCGAGCCACGACTGGCTCAACTTCGTCAAGAGCGCTCGGGCGCGCAACAAGATCCGCGCGTGGTTCTCCAAGGAGCGTCGCGAGGAGGCCATCGAGTCCGGCAAGGACGCGATCGCCAAGCAGATGCGCAAGCAGGGTCTGCCCGTCCAGCGCCTCACCTCGGCCGAGTCGCTGACCGCCCTGGCGCGCGAGCTGCACTACCAGGACATCAGCGGGCTATATGCCGCGGTCGGTGGCGGCACGATCTCGGCGCAGCACGTCGTGTCCAAGATGCTCGCGCAGGCCGGCGGCGAGGAGGGGCTGACCGAGGACGCCGCCGAGACGGTGTCCCCGTCCCGCCGGACCCGCCGCGTGCGCGCGACCGACCCGGGCGTCGTCGTGGTCGGCACGGACGACGTGTGGGTCAAGCTGGCCAAGTGCTGCACCCCGGTGCCCGGCGACGACATCATCGGCTTCGTCACGCGCGGGCACGGCGTCTCGGTGCACCTGCGGGACTGCACCAACGCCGCCGAGCTGCTGTCCGAGCCGGAGCGGCTCATCGACGTGCAGTGGGCGCCCACGGCCTCGTCGGTCTTCCTCGTGCAGATCCAGGTGGACGGCCTCGACCGGTCCCGCCTGCTCTCGGACGTCACCCGCGTCATCGCCGACCTGCACGTCAACCTCATGTCGTCCAGCTCGTCGACCACGACCAACCGGGTGGCGACCTTCCGGTTCACCTTCGAGATGGGCGACCCCGCGCACCTCGACCACGTCATGCGGGCTATCCGCAAGGTCGACGGCGTCTTTGACGTCAGCCGGGTCGGCGGGGCCCGCAAGATCGAGCAGCAGTGAGGAAAGTCCGTGCGTAGCAACGAGTTCGGCCAGCCCATCGGTGACGACGTGTGGGGCTGGCACCCGCGCGTCCTGCCCCGCGACGTGCGCCTCGAGGGCCACGAGGTGACCCTGGTGGACCTCACCCTGGACCACGTGCCCAGCATGTTCGAGCTGACCTGCGGCGAGGGCAACGAGCCGCTGTGGACCTACATGTCCGCCGGTCCGTTCCGCACGAGCACCGAGCTCGGCGTCTACGTCCAGAAGCAGATGCGCAACCCCACGACCGTCCCTCTCGCCATCATCGGCAACGAGACCGGCCGCGTGGTCGGGACCGCGTCGTACTGGAACGTCAGCCCGGTCAACGGGTCGATCGAGATCGGCTCGATCGTCTACTCGCCCGAGATGCAGCACCACCGCGGCGGCACCGAGTCGATCTACCTCATGGCGCGGCACGCGATCGACGAGCTCGGCTACCGCCGCCTCGAGTGGAAGTGCGACGACCTCAACGAGTCCTCCCGCCGGGCCGCCGTGCGCTACGGTTTCACCTACGAGGGCACCTTCCGGCACGCCGTCGTCTACAAGGGCCGCAACCGCGACACCGCGTGGTACGCCATGACGGACGCCGAGTGGCGGCGGCTGCGGCCGGCATACGAGCAGTGGTTGTCCGAGGACAACTTCGACGCCGACGGCCGGCAGCGGTCCCGCCTGTCCGAGCTGACGACCGCCGCCCTGGCCTGACCCCGGCCCGCGGGTCAGTGCCGGGGGAGCGGCTTGTCCCGGGCGGCGAGCAGCGCTGCGGCCACGAGCGCCACCGCCAGCGCGACGGCGACCAGGACGGGACGCCAGGGCAGGGCGTCGAGCAGGCCTGTGGGGGCCGGCGTGGGCATCCAGGGGCGCAGCGTCGGCACCGCCCCGAGCAGCGGCACCAGGACCATGAACGTCCCTGCCACGCAGGCGAACCCGGCCAGCACGCTGCGGCTCAGCACCGCCGCCAGGAGGGCTCCCGCGCAGGCGAGCGTGAGGAAGGCCGCCCCCGCGGCCCAGCACCGGGCCAGGGTGGCCGGGCCGATCGGGTCGATGAGCACGACGGTCTCGCATGCCGCCGCGCCGAGCCCCAGCGTGAACGCCGCCACCGCCGCGGCCCAGGCCGTGACGAGGCGCGGGACCAGCTGGGACACGAGGCTGGATCGCGTGCGGTAGTAGACGGCCAGGGAGTAGCTGGCGTCGACCGCGCAGGCCGCGACCGTGATGCCGACCGCCACGAGCATCCCGAGACCGCCCGCCTGCCCGAGGTAGGCGGTCAGGGCCTGCTCGACGCTCGGCGGCGGCAGCTGGATCCCGGCGCCGCCGCCGGCGCCCAGCCGCTCGACGATCTGCGGGCCGTAGCGCACGAAGACGGGTTGGGCAAGGCCGAGGAAGGTGAAGACCAGGAGCAGCGCCGCAAGCCGCGGCGTGCGCACCAGCCTCAGCCACTCGACCCGCCAGGCGCTCATCGGGCCCCTCCGGCGTGACGGTCGTCGAGACCCGGATCGAGATCCGGGTCCAGGTCCGCGAGGAGGGAGACGAAGGCGCCGTCCAGGTCGCTCGCCTGCATGACGCTCGACACGATCGGCACCCCTGACGCGGCCAGCGCCTGGGGCAGGGCGAGCAGCCCGGTGTCCACGTCGGCGTAGGTCACCGCGACGCCCACGGTGCCGTCGGGTGCGACGGCGGTGACGCCCGGTGAGCCGGCCAGGGCCTGGCGGAGTCGCTCGGCCGCCGCCGTCGACGTGGTGCGCACGCGCCAGGCGGGCCGCAGCCGTGACCCGAGCAGGTCCACCAGCGTCCCCTGCCACCGCAGCCGCCCCTCGTGCAGGATCGCGACCGTGTCGGCCACCTGCTCCACGGCGGCCAGGGAGTGGCTCGAGACCAGGACCGTCCGGTCGCGGCCGAGGTCGCGGACCAGGTCCAGGACGTCGGCCTGCCCGAACGGGTCGAGGGCCGAGGTCGGTTCGTCGAGGACGAGGATGGCGGCCCCGGTGGCGATGGTGGCGGCCAGGCCGAGGCGCTGCGTCATACCGCGGGAGAAGGCACCGACGCGACGGCCGGCCGCGCTCCCGAGACCGCACCGGTCGAGGACCTCGCGGTCCTGGGCCGGACCACCGGGGCCTCGGGCCAGGCTGCGGGACTGGGCGACGACCTCGGTTGCGGTGAGCCAGGGTTCGTGCTCGGGGGTGTCGGGGCAGTAGGCGATCCGGCCGCTGGTCGTGATGGTCCCGGTGCTGGCCCGCGCGAGGCCGGTGAGCAGGCTGAACAACGTCGTCTTGCCGGCGCCGTTGGGGCCGATCAGGGCGTGGACGCCGCCCTCGGGGACGCGCAGGTCGACGTCGTGCAGCCCGACGCCGCCGCCGAAGTCGATGCCGAGACGCTCGGTGCGGACGGCGAGGCTCATGAGCGCGGCTCCCGGCCGAGGAGCAGGTAGGCGACGACGCCGGCGGGGAAGGACGCGAGGCAGAGCAGGGCCCAGGCCCAGCGCGGCAGGCGTCGCGTGCGCCGGCTGCGGGCGATGTCGACCAGGCACCACGCGACGAGCCCGAGGGCGAGCGCCGCGAGGGGTGCGAGGGCGAGGAGGGTGCGGGTGTCCATGGGGACCTCCATCAGGGTGTGCGGGAGCTGCGCGTGGCGGCTTTATCCGCACACCAGACAACCCCCGAGCGACGGTTGCTGGCCTCCGACATGCTTGTTGTGACTCGTCGATATCCCGCACTGTCGTGGCACGGAGCCCTACCGTCGTGGTGTGCCGTTCCGTGTCGAGCGAGCTGGATCACGAGAGTCTGTTGATCGGTCGTGGTTGGTCATCGACTCGGAGTCGTTGCGGCCCCATTCGGCAGCGCTGCAGTTTGTGTTGTTCCTACGGGGCCGGAGCCGCTCTCCCAACACGGTGCGGGCCTACTGTCGGGCGGTTGCCGCGTATCTCAACTGGTGCGAGCGGACGGGGCATGACTGGGCGTCGACGAGCCTGCCGGACCTGGCGCGCTTCAAGACTTTCCTGGAGTCTCTGCCGACACCGTCTGGTGGCCCGCGATCCGGCCGGACAGTCGACCTGACCTTGACGGGTCTGTGCGAGTTCCTGCGGTTCGCGGCCGCCAGCGGGATGGCTTCACCCTCGGTGGCAGCGACGCTCAGCGAGCGTCGGTTCCTTCGGTATGTGCCGACAGCGTTCAACGTCGGTGAGCGCGGTCAGTTCCGGACCGTTCGCGGTCGCATCCTGAAGAGCCGAAGTGCCAAACTGCCGCCGGCGACACTGACCGGGGAGCAGCAGGAGCACCTGCTTCGTGGATGCGCTTCGGCGCGCGATCGCTTCGCGGTCCAGCTCATGCGCCACACGGGGCTCAGGATCGGGGAGTTGCTCGGGATGCGGTCTGAGCACCTGCACTTCTTGCCTGACTCCATGTCCTTGGGTTGCCGGGTCCCGGGCGCGCATGTTCATGTCCCGTCGTCGTCGTCGTCGACGGCGTCGTTGAATGAGGCGCGGAGCAAGACGGGTTCGAGGGTGGTCCCGGTGACTTCCGTTGTCACGGAAGCCTTTCGTGACTATCGGGCTGAGCGCTTCGAGGTCCTGGGTGAGCGGGATGCCAGTGATGCGGTAATGGTCAATCTGTTCGGTCCTCACACGGGGGCACCGATGGGGTACTCCAACCTGCGACAGATCCTGCGCCGGCGAGGGGACGCTGCCGGGTTCAGGGCCACAGCCCACATGTTCCGTCACACCGTGGCGACGGATTGGCTTGAGGCGGGGGTGCCCCCTGATGTCGTCCAGCACCTGCTGGGCCATGCAAGTGCGTCGTCGTTGGCGGTGTACTCGCATCCCAGCCAGGCCGCGATGAGGCGGGCCGTTGATCAGGCGCACCCGGTGGTTGACCGATGAGCCAGGGCCGTGGCGCCACTCGTGTCGGCATGGAGCCGGAGCAACCGTGGGCGGAATGGGTGGTTGTGCAGCTGGAGCCAGATTGGCGTCCGGGCGAATGGGATCCGACGACCAGGGTCCTCACGGGTGACCCGGATAACACCCTCACCCGCACGTATCGATGCAGCACTCGAGGGTGCGGAAACATGACGCCCAGCTACCCACCCAGGTGTCCCAGTTGTCGGAAAGCCAAGGATGTACGTGGGCTGACGGACGCCGAGTTCGACGCGATCTATGACCCCGCGACGCGCCGCAGCGATTCAGGCAAGGGAACATCCGCCAAGACGATCAGGCTTGGCGGCCTCCCCTCACCAATGTCGGATGAGGTGCTGTACGCCCTGCAGGACCGCGACCGACAGGGGTTGGCCCTCAACCTGTACGCCGTGAACCGCGGGTTGAACCGGATCACGGCGACCTCCCCCGACGCGGTTTCGCTCCTTGACCTGGACTTCGACGCGCTGGCCGACGGCACGTCAAAGGGCCAGGTCGTCAGCGTCCTGCGGGGCCTTATCGGACCGGTCAGGCGGCTGTGGGTGGCGTACTCCGGGGAGGATCCGACTCTGGGCGACGTGTGGGATCCATCGTTGGTTGGACTGCGTTCGGCGCCGGATCGGACGTACATCGCCCATTTCGGCGAGCTCGACTTCACGCCCATCAGGCTGGTCTGGCTCCGGGAGGTCGTGAAGTCCTGGGCGCGCGATGTCCGGCCCGATGTGGCCTCGATCAGGAGAACCATCCACGCCACGAGGGTCACCGCGGAGGTGCTGGCCGCGCAGGATCATCGCGGCAATCCCACGCAACTCTCCCTTGCCGATATGACCAAGGTCGTTGATGCCCTGCTGAGCCAACGGAAACCCACAGGTGAGCCCTACTCAATCACGCACCTTCAGGCTTTGGTGTACTGGCTGCGCCGCCTCATGGACTACGCCCGCGCTTCGGGCCTGATGGACGAGGTCCCGGACGCCTTCACCCTCAACGCGAGCACAATTCATTGGGCTCGACGGGCCGACCGGCGGCGTATCGACCACGAGGAGGTCGGTGAGGCGCTACCGCAGCACGTCATCAGCCAGCTGGATCGCCACCTCGCACGGTTGGGCACTGAATCGCAGTACGCCGGCGGAGGCTGGAGCCCGGACGACTACGCCGCCATGTACCAGACCGTGTACCAGGTGCAACGGGACACTGGCCGACGCAACAACGAGGTCGTGAGCCTGCCGCTGGACTGCCTCGTCTGGGACGAGGACCAGCCGATCCTGATTTACGACAACCACAAAGCGGGCCGACTCCGGCGACGGCTCCCGATCCACCGGGACACGGCCGCGGTGATTGAACAGTGGTTGCGGCGGCGCGCGTCCCTGCCCATCCCAGCCGACTGCAGCACGTACCTCTTTCCCAGCCAAGGAGCACGAAACAGGCCACGCGCCGGGCATGTCAAGAAGCTGACCTACGGCAGGATCTTCCGCCGCTGGGTGGACAACCTGCCCCCGCTCCTTGTCGGCGGCCTCGACGAGCACGGTGCCGAGCGCACCCTTCCGAAGGTCCAGGTCCAGCCCTACGGGCTGCGGCACGCCTACGCGCAACGGCATGCCGACGCCGGAACCCCGGTCGATGTCCTGCGCGAGCTCATGGACCACGTCAGCGTCGAAACGACGATGGGCTATTACCAGGTCAGCCTTAAACGCAAGAAGGAAGCCGTTCGGCTGCTGGCTGGCACGGCCATCGACCGTGACGGCAACCCGGCCGCCTTCTCGCAGCCCTCGGCGTACGAGTTGGCCAGTGTCGCAGTGCCGTTCGGCAACTGCACCGAACCCAGCAACGTCAAAGCCGGTGGAAAGCACTGCCCCATCCGGTTCCAATGCGCAGGGTGCAGCTTCTACCGTCCGGACGCCTCCTTCCTGCCCGCGATCGAGGAACACCTCGTCGAGCTCTCCGCCGACCGGGAGCTGTCGGTCACCACCGGAGCGGCCCCATGGGTGACCGCCAACCTGACCGAACAGATCGACGCGTTCACCACGGTGAGGAACAAGCTGCGCGACCAGCTGGAGCAGCTCACACCGCAGGCACGCGAGGAGCTGGAGCTGGCCAGCCAGGCGCTGCGCAAGGCCAGGGCTGTCGCGTTCATCCCGATCGAGCACCTGAAAGGGCGCACCGATGGATCGTGACGCCAGGACTCGTCGCCTGCTCGAAGCCAGACGACTCAACGCGGCGAAGAAGCGGGCGCGAACCTTACGCCTGGTCAAGCAGATGGTCGCCAACGGTGACCGGGTGACGTTCGCGTCCGTGGCCAAACGAGCGGTCGTCTCGGACTGGTTCGTCCGCAACAGCCCCGACGTCCGGGGCGCGATCGAGGAGGCCACCACCCTCCAGCAGGCCACCGGTCTCCCCGACCGCCGCACCACCCGGCACACGCCTTCGACGGAAGGGCTGCGCGCCGACCTGCTGCTCGCCCGTGAGGAGATCCGCGACCTGCGCCGTGAGCGTGACCAGCTCCGCGCCCGGGTGCAGGACTCCTTGGCCGACCACCTCGGCGAGGGCTCCCGCCAAGAGCTGGTCGACCGGGTGACCGCCCTCGTAACCGAACGTGACCTCGGCTTGGCGGACAACCAGGCCCTGACCGCTCAGATCGGCACGCTCACCAGCGACCTGCGCGACGCCCGGGACGAGCTCGCGGCCGCCCGCAAGGCCAACGCGAGGATCCTGCACGAGGTGCCGCGACCCATCTCCTGACCCGCGACGGCTCACGGGCGTCGCCGAGGTCTTCAGATGGGAACGGTGAAGCCTGATACCAGGTCTGCTTGCAGCCAGCGCGTGAGGTCTTCCCACACGCCGGTCAGGAGCAGGAGTCCGACGATGATGAGCATCCCGCCGCCGAGGGCCTGGATCAGCCGGTGGCGGTCACGGACCCAACCGGACACACGCCCGAACCGTTCGATCCCTGCCGCTGCCAGGATGAACGGCAGACCCAAGCCGACAGCGTAGGCCGCAGCCAGGGTGACCGCGCGGCCAGTACTCGGGTTCGTGGTCGAGGCCGACAGGGTAAGGACGGCGGCTAGCGTCGGGTCGGTGCAGGGTGCCCAGCCGAGGCCGAAGACCGCACCGAGGACAGGGGCCCCGAGCAGCCCAGTGGGTGGCCGCCATCGGGGCCCGATCTGGCGTTGTGAGCCTGCCCGGGCGCCCACACCGAGGAAGACCAGACCCATGAGGATGACGAGCGCTCCACCGATGCGCATCAGGAGCACTCGGTGCTCGATGAGGGAGCGGCCGAGGGTGGCGATGAAGATCGACCCGAGGACGAACACGGCGGTGAAACCCAGGACGAACAGGACAGCCCCGGCGACCATTCGACCGCGTGAACGGTCCTGCAGGGCGGTGTCACTCAGCCCGATGACGTAGCCGAGGAAGCCTGGTACGAGAGGCAGCACACAGGGGGATGCGAACGAGACCAGCCCTGCCAGGGCGGCCACGAGGACGGCAAGCGGCAGGGCGCCGGAGGCAATGGTGTCGGTCACGGTCAGGAGCCCAGCACGTCGTCGATCAGGCCACGCAGCGTCGCCGCGGTGACGACGCCGCTGACACGAGCAGCGACTCGGCCCTCCCGGTCGAGGACGAGGGTCGAGGGTGGGCTCGTCGGGGCCTGCCGCCCGAACGCCAAGATGAGGACACCCGACTCATCCGACAGGCTCGGGTACGTCATCTTCTGCGTCGCCACGAACGCTGACCCACGCTGGGGGGACTCGCGGAAGTCGATGCCCATGAACTGGACGGGCTTCTTGGCGGTCTGGACCTCGTTCCACACTTTCTCCAGGTCGGGGATCTCGGTGATGCATGGTGGGCACCATGACCCCCACAGGTTGATGACGACGACGTCCTTGCCCCGGGCCGACGCACTCGACCATTGCTGCCCCTGCAAGGTCGTGCCCTCGAGGGTGATGGGCTTGAGCCGTTGGTCGGCGGGGATCTGTTCGATCGCACCGTTCCCGGCGATGTATCCCTTCTGGTCGCCTCGTTTGGCCTGCTCGGCGATGGAGTTGGGATCCGAGGAGCAGGCACCCAATGCAAGGACAGCCGCGGCGAAGGCGACGCCGGCGTGCGTCAGCGGGCGGGGCATGGCGCCCCTTCCCAAAGGGCGGGATCGAGCCGATCAGTCATCGTCGTCATCATCTTCGACGAGCTCGCCCTCCCAGGCCTCGCGTCCCTCGTGGATCGCGAAGGCGGCGATGACGAACCCTGCCACCGGGTCGAGCCAGGCCGCGCCGGTGAGCTCGAACAGTCCCAGCCCGAGCAGTGTCGACACGCTCAACAGGACACAGATGCGGGTCTCGGCGGCGTCGGCCAGTATCAGCTTGTCCCCGCCCAGTGCCTCACCGACCAGACGCTTGCGGCGCGCGAGCCACGGCATTACGATCAGCGAGGCGATGAGCAGCCCGATCCCGACCCGGGAGCTCTCGGGGGCTTCCCCGCCCAGGAGGCTGCGCACTCCCTCGATGATGACGTAGGCGGCGAGCACGAAGAACGTGACCGCCACCGCCTTCAGGGCCCGCCGCTCCTTGTCCTCGTCGGCCACGCCGTGACGAAGCCGAGCGGCCAACCGCAGGCCGACCAGGACCGAGGCGGCTGACTCGATCCCGCTGTCCAGGCCGAACCCCACCAACGACACCAGGCCGGCCATCAGCCCGACGGTCACGGCGACTACACCCTCGACCACGTTGTACGCCACCGTGAACTGCGCCAGTCGCAGACCCCGACGCGTCAGCTCCATCGTCTCCGGCTCGGACAGCGACACCTCAGCGGCACCTTCGCCGGGGACGCTCATGCGACACCCTCACTCTGCGCGGTCCCGAACGTCGGACACAGCGCCACCGACTCGCCGGTCAGCGCCAGCAGTTGCTCCGCAGCCGCGAACACGGCCAGCACCTCCTCGGCGTGGGAGAGCCGGTACACCGACGCCCGACCCACCGGGCGGCTCTCCACCAGGCCGCAGTCGCGCAGACACGCCAGATGCCCCGACACCGTCGACTGGGCCAACCCCAGCCGGCCCGTCAGATCCGCCACCCGGTACTCACCCTCGGCCAGCAGCTGCAGGATCGCCAGCCTCGTCGGATCGCCCAGACCCGCAAAAAGGCACGCGGCCACAGTTCTATCGGTCAAACCCGCTGTCATCGTCATGCGCCGATGTTACACACAGCGGCGGCGGGGGAAGTCCTCGGCGCAAAGCCCCACGCGCCCGGGGAGCGCAGGCCGAGGCGACTGTGGGCTAATATCTGAGCATGCGCTCAGTTGACAGTGTGATTGGTTTGGATGGTTGTTCGGTGCAGTGCGTGCACCCGGACAAGGTTCAGCTCGTGCTGGACGCCACCCTCCCGGCGGATGACCTTGCTCGGGCGGCGGCGATGTTCAAGCTGCTCGGGGACCCGACCCGGGCGCGGCTGCTGTTCGCTTTGCTCGAGGCGGGTGAGCTGTGCGTGTGCGACTTGGCTGCCTCGACGGGCACTCAGGAGGCGACGGTGTCGCAGTCGCTGCGGATGCTGCGTGCGTCCGGGGTGGTGACGGGTCGGCGCCAGGGGCGGCTGGTGTTCTACCGGCTGGCCGATGCGCATGTGCGGATGCTGCTGGACCTGACCCGGGAACACATCGCTCACGACGCCGGCACCGTCGCTGCAGCAGCGACGACTGTGGCGGAGGTGGCCCAGTGAGTGGCGGGCACAGCCACGGCAGCGCCAGTGGTGCGCACCGGTGGCGGCTCCAGCTGGCGTTCGTCCTGGTCGCCGGGTACTTCGTCGTCGAGCTCGGCGCCGGCCTGGTCTCGGGGTCGCTGGCGTTGCTCTCCGACGCGGGGCACATGGCCGCCGACGTCGTCGCCCTTGGTGCGGCGCTGGTCGCAACCCGGATCGCGACCCGCCCGGACAGCACCGGCCGACGCACGTTCGGGTCCTACCGGGCCGAGGTGTTCGCCTCCGGGCTGGCGGTGCTGCTCATGCTCGGGGTCTCGGCCTACATCGCGATCGAGGCCATCGGACGCATCGGCGACACGGCGGAGGTCGCCTCCGGGACGATGCTGATCGTCGGCGCGATCGGTCTGGTCATCAACGTCATCGCCCTGTTGCTGCTGCGCGGCGGTGCCAGTGACAGCCTCAACGTCAAGGGCGCCTACCTCGAGGTCGTCGCCGACACCCTCGGATCCGTGGGCGTCATCGTCGCCGGCGTCATGGTGAGCGTGACCGGGAACGCGTGGTGGGACACCGGAATCGCCCTGGCCATCGCCCTCTTCGTCGCCGTGCGCGCGGTCATGCTCGGCCGTGAGGTCCTGACCGTGCTGGGGCAGCACGCCCCCGCGGACATGGCACCCGATGACGTCGAGGCCGCCCTGTCGGCGGTCCCTGGTGTCAGCAACGTGCACGACCTGCACGTGTGGACCCTGACCTCCGGCATGAACGTGGCCACCGCCCACCTGATGACTGGTGAGGGCGCGGACGCGCACTCGGTCCTGGACAGCGCCCGCACGGTCATGCGCACCCAGTTCGGGGTCGAGCACGCCACCTTGCAGGTCGAACCCGACACCCACACCGGCTGCAAGGAGGTCACCTGGTGAGCACCTGGACCACCCTGACCACGCCCGAGCGTCGAGCGACGCTGGTGCGCCGCGCCCAGCTCCTTGAACCGCCCCGGGTTTGGTGGAGGGTCTTGACCTCTTCAGGGAGGCTGGA
>NZ_DKGR01000066.1:3905-4071 GCF_002453335.1 Arsenicicoccus sp. UBA6765 | reverse complement strand
CTTCGGCATCGCGGCCGGGGTCGGCACGGCGGCCGGGGTCGGGACGGGGCTCGGGGCCGGTGCGGCCGCGGGCTTCGCGTCCGGCGCCGGAGTCTCCGCCGCCGGAGTCTCCGCCGCGGGGACGTCCTCGGCGGCGGGCGTGGCCTCCTGGGCGGGAGCCGACTCC
>NZ_DKGR01000066.1:0-3637 GCF_002453335.1 Arsenicicoccus sp. UBA6765 | reverse complement strand
CTCCTGGGCGGGAGCCGACTCCTGGGCGGGAGCCGACTCCTCGGCGGCGGGCGTCGCCTCCGGCGCTGCGTCAGCCTGCTCGGCGGGGGCGGTCTCCTCGGTGGCCGGCGCGGCGGCCGGCTCGTCCATGGTGACGCCCTCGCTGGCGGAGGAGGTGGCCTCGGGAGTGACGTCGCTGCCCTCGCTCGCGGAGGTGCTCGTCTTGGTGGCGACGGTGCTGTCCGCGTCGGCAGGCACGCTCTCCTCCGCCGGCGCCTCGACGCCGGTCTCGGCGGGGGCGGCCTGCGGGGCCTCGGACGACACGGCAGCGTCGACCTCGGCGTCGACGGGCTGGGTGGTCGGCTGCTCGGGCTGATCGGACACAGTCATGCCTTCTTCTTGGTGACGGAGACCTCGAGGATGCTGATCGGGGTCTTCGGACGGCCGTCGCCTTGGCCGTTGGAGTCGTCGGACCCCGCCGCGGCGATCTGGTCCACAATATCCATCCCGCCGGTGACCTTGCCGAATATCGAGTAGCCACCTCCGTCGGTGGGCAGCGTCGAGGCCTGGTGGACGACGAAGAACTGGCCGCCGTTGCTGTTGGGGTCCTGCGTGCGGGCCATGGCGATCACGCCGCGGGGATAGGCCCCGTCGCCGGGCGCGTTCTCGATGCCGAAGCCGTAGCCGGGGGAGCTCGCACCCGTGCCCGTCGGGTCGCCGCACTGCAGGACCGACAGGCCCCCGGTGGTCAGGCGGTGGCACGGGCTGGGAGCCCAGTAGCCCTCGCGGGCCAGGTGCAGGAAGGACGCGACCGTCTGCGGCGCAGCCTTGCCGTCGAGCTCCAGCGTGATCGGGCCGCAGCTGGTCCGCAGCGTCGCGACCCAGGTCGCGCCCTCGGCGGTCGCCTTGTCCGGGACGGTCGTGAACTGCTTGGGCTTGGTCTGCGGGGCGGGCGGCGTCGTGCAGCGCCCCGAGGCGGTGCCGGTGGGGGCGGCGGCGGCGGACGGAGGTATGCCGGACGGGGTCGCCGCAGGTGTGCTCGCTGCCGTGGCGCCGGCAGCATCGGTCGAGTCGCCGCGCGGCCGCATCGACAGCGCCACCCCGACCACCGTCGCCAGCACGATCGCCACCGTCGCGATCACCGCCACCAGGCGTCGCGTCCGCTCGCGCTTCTCCGCCTTGCGCTGCTGCGCGGCCTGGACCTTGTCGTGGCGCCGCTTGGCCCGCGCGCGCTCCTGCTCCCTCGTCACGCGCCCGAGTCTAGGGAAAGCCATCGCGAGGCCTCGTCCGCCGCGCCTGCAGCGGACACATCTCGCCGACAGGGCGATAGCGGCTGCTCCGGTTGCCGGGGAGGCGCCATACCAGCCTCTCACCGGCCGCGTGAGGCGCGGCCGACCCGGTCTCGCGGGCGACGCCCCGTCCCCGCGCGTCCCCGGCCTCCCAGTAGGCTGACGCGGTGCTCGTACTCGCTTTCCCCGCCCAGGCCTTCGCCACCAACTGCTATGTCGTGGCCCCGGCCGCCGGCGAGCAGTGCCTCGTCGTCGACCCGGGCATCGGCGTGGTCGAGCAGCTCCGCGCCGTCCTCACGGAGCACCGCCTCAAGCCGGCCGCCGTCCTGCTGACCCACGGTCACGTCGACCACGTCCACTCGGTGACCCCGGTGTGCACCACGGGCGACGACGCCGACCTGGCGGCATACATCCATGCCGACGACCGCTATCGGCTCGCCGACCCGGCCGCCTCGCTCGACCCGCAGCTGGTCGCGATGTTCGAGCAGCAGTTCGGGCGCGCGTGGTCCTGGCGCGAGCCGCCGCGCGTCGAGTCGATCGTCGACCACCAGCACCTCGACCTGGCCGGGCTCGGCGTCGACGTGGCGCACGCGCCCGGGCATACCGAGGGGTCGGTGATGTTCACGCTCCCCGGCACGCCCGACGGCATCCCCGTCGAGGCCGAGCGCACCGTGCTCGCCGGAGACGTGCTCTTTGCCGGCTCCGTCGGACGCACCGACCTGCCCGGCGGCGACCACGAGGCCATGATGCGCAGCCTGCGCGACGTGGTGCTCCCGCTCGCCGACGACACCCTGATCCTGCCCGGCCACGGCCCCGCGACCACCATGGAGCGCGAGCGGGCCACCAACCCCTATCTCAAAGGACTCTGATCCACCGTGAGCGTCAAGATCGCCCCCCTGTCCGGCTTCCCCGAGTGGCTGCCCGCCGAGCGCGTCGTCGAGCAGCTCTTCCTCGACGTCATCCGCGAGACCTTCGAGCTGCACGGCTTCGTCAGCGTCGAGACCCGCGCCGTCGAGCCCGTCTCGCGCCTGGTCGGCAAGGGCGGTGACGCCGACAAGGAGATCTACGGCGTGCACCGCCTGGCCGGCGACGCCGACGGCGGCAGCGCCACCGACCCCGACGCCGAGGCAGGCGACCCCGACAAGGCGCTCGGCCTGCACTTCGACCTGACCGTGCCGTTCTCCCGCTACGTCCTGGAGAACGCCGGCAAGCTGACCTTCCCCTTCCGCCGCTACCAGATCCAGAAGGTCTGGCGCGGCGAGCGTCCCCAGGAGGGCCGCTTCCGCGAGTTCACCCAGTGCGACATCGACATCGTCGACGCGGGCTCGCTGGCCGCGCACTACGAGGCGGAGATGCCGCTGGTGATCGCCGACGTCTTCAGCAAGCTCCCGATCGGGGAGTACCGGATCCAGGTCAACAACCGCAAGATCCCCGAGGGCTTCTACCTCGGGCTCGGCCTGACCGACGTCGTCGGGACCCTGCGGATCGTCGACAAGCTCGACAAGATCGGGCCCGAGGGCGTCACCGAGCTCCTGGCGGAGGCCGGCGCGACGGACGAGCAGATCGGGCAGTGCCTCGCGCTCGCCGAGATCTCCTCCACCGACACGTCCTTCGCCGACCGGGTGCGGGCGCTCGGGGTCTCGCACCCGACCCTCGACGAGGGCCTGGCCGAGCTCACCGCCGTCATGGAGGCCGCCATGGCCCAGCGCCCCGGCGTCCTCGTCGCCGACCTGCGCGTCGCGCGTGGCCTGGACTACTACACCGGGACGGTCTACGAGACCCAGCTGGTCGGGCAGGAGTCCTACGGCTCGATCTGCTCCGGCGGTCGGTATGACGCCCTCGCCTCCGACGGGCGCACCACCTATCCGGGGGTGGGGATCTCGATCGGCCTGTCCCGGCTCTTGGCCAGGCTCGTGTCGACCGGCGTGGTCCGTGCGTCCCGCCCGACGCCCACCTGCGTCGTCGTCGCGCTCGGCGTCGAGGAGGACCGTTCCCGCGCGATGGCCGTCGCCGCGGAGCTGCGCGGTCGTGGCATCGCCACCGAGATCGCCCCCAGCGCAGCGAAGTTCGGCAAGCAGATCAAGTTCGCCGACCGTCGCTCGATCCCGTTCGTGTGGTTCCTCGGGGCCGACGGCGCGTCCGACTCGGTCAAGGACATCCGGTCCGGCGAGCAGGTCGACGCCGAGGCTGCCACCTGGACCCCGCCCGCGGAGGACCTCCGTCCGTCCCTCGAGCGCGTCGAGGCCTGAGCCCCGCTCCGGGCGGGCACCCGACGGGACGTGACCTGTCGGGGCGCGTCGGGTTGAGCCCAGGGCGGGCACCCGACGGGACGTGACCTGTCGGGGCGCGTCGGGTTGAGCCCAGGGCGG
>NZ_DKGR01000021.1:0-13627 GCF_002453335.1 Arsenicicoccus sp. UBA6765 | reverse complement strand
TCGCCTGCGGACGTGCCCTGACGGGTCACTTTGCGTCGGGAGAACTCCGGCGTGGAGCGGGGTCGCCTGCGGACCTGCCCCCACGGGTCACCTGACGTCGGATGGCAGGGGTCTCGCGGTGCAGGGGTGCCCTGACGGGTCACTTCACGGCGGGTGAGTTCCGGCGTCGAGCGGAATCGCCTGCGGACGTGCCCCGACGGGTCACTTTGCGTCGGGAGAACTCCGGCCCAGAGCGGGGTCACCTGCGGATGTGCCCCGACGGGTCACTTTGCGTCGGGTAGCGGGGGTCTCGCGGTACCGGCGTGCCCTGACGGGTCACTTCACGTCGGGTATCGGGGGTCTCGCGGCACGGGCGTGCCCGGACGGGTCACTTTGCGTCGGGAGAACTCCGGCGTGGAGCGGGGTCGCCTGCGGATGTGCCCTGACGGGTCACGTTGCGTCGGATGGCGGCGCGGGATGGCGGCGGGCGGCCGGCATACGGCTGTCGCCCGCCCCCAGGTGTGCTGGGAGCGGGCGACGAGCGTGCGCAACGATCAGAAGTCGAAGCCGCCGCCGATGTCCCCGAAGTCACCGAACCCGTCGAAGCCGCCGCCGTCACCGCCAGCGTCGCCACCGAAGTCGCCGCCGGCCAGGTCCGCGCCGCCGTCACCGAAGCCGTCGAACCCGTCCATCAGCGCGCCGGCCACGGCCGTGCCGACCACGACGCCGGCGATCGAGCCGAGCATCGACCCCATCACCATCCCGCCCATGCCCATGCCGCCGCGGCCACCGCCGGCGCCGGCGCCGCCGAAGGTGCGCTCCATGAACCCCGGCTGGCGCATCTCGGCGCGGGTCGCCGCGCGGGCCAGCGACTGCGGGTCGTCGCCGGCGGGCGTCTCGCCGGACTGCGACAGGCCGGTCAGCACCTGCTGGCGCTGCTCGGGCGTCAGCTTGGCGAAGGCCTCGGCATGCGCCTGCTCGACCTTCTCCGGCGGGGCGGTGCGCAGCAGGTAGCGGTAGCGCTCGATGGCCTGCTGGTCCTCCGTGGACTGGGCGGTCTGCCCAGGCTGGCCCACCTGGCCCGGCTGTCCCGGTGCCGGCGCGCCCGGCTGGGGCGCCTGGTCGTAGCCGGCGGGCGGCGGGGCGTACTGCGGCTGGTGCTGCTGGTAGCCCTGCTGCAGCCCCTGCTGCGGCGTGCGGCCGAGCAGTCGGTCGAGGAATCCCATGGTCACTCCCGTGTGTCGTCGGTCGTCCTGTCCGAGCAACGAGGGTCTTACCCCATGCGTTCCCGGTGCACTCCCTCCGACGGCGCTGCAGGTCCGGTCGGTTGGGCGCGGAGGCGGACCGGGAGCGATCTGCCAGGTGCGGCTCAGCCGGCTGCCAGGCGCGCGGCGGCGTCCATGGCGATCCAGAACACCTGCTCGTGTGC
Organism: Arsenicicoccus sp. UBA6765; assembly: GCF_002453335.1. Classification (NCBI taxonomy): domain Bacteria; kingdom Bacillati; phylum Actinomycetota; class Actinomycetes; order Micrococcales; family Intrasporangiaceae; genus Arsenicicoccus; species Arsenicicoccus sp. UBA6765. The sequence continues at coordinate 12,219 of NZ_DKGR01000021.1, read as the reverse complement.
GTCGCCCGCCGTGACCCAGCCGCGGTGGTCCCACGCCTCGCCGGCGAGGGAGTCCGCGCTGAAGAGGATCTGTCCCAGCTCGACGCCGCGGTGGGCCGCCACGGCGAGGAACGCGCTGGCCTCCATCTCGACGACCGCGCACCCGGCCTCGATCCGTCGCGCGACGGTGGACCGGGTCTCGCGATAGATGCCGTCGGTGGTCCACGTGCGGCCGGTCTCGTGCGGCGCGCCCGCCGCGTCGAGGGCGTCGATGCAGGCCCGTATGCCGGAGGCCCCCGCCTCGACGACCGGCCCCACGGCCCCGTAGTGGGCGCTCGTGCCCTCGTCGCGCAACGCCGAGGTCACGACGACGGGGTGGCCCATGACGAGGTCGGGCAGGAGCACGCCGGCGGACCCGACCGCGACGAACCGCGTGATGCCCCGGGCGATGGCCTCCTCGAGGAACATGACGGCCCGCGGCGCCCCGATCTCGGGGAAGAAGAACGCGACCCGGCGCCCCGCCACCTCACGGACGTAGCAGGGCTGACCGCCGATGATCGACGTGAAGCGGAACGCGAGCTCCGAGCCCTCGCGCTCACCGATCGCGCGCACGGTCTCAGGGAAGAAGCAGATCACGGCGGCGTCGGGGACCTCGCCGTCGGGGAGGCGGGGATACAGGGCGGACGGCTCGAGCACCCCGGGCTCGTCCAGGTCGCTCGCCAGGTGCAGGTCGACGGGCAGGATCGGCTCGGTCACGTCACTCCCCTGCCCGGTCGAGGTCCTCGGCGCCGAAGGCCTGCGGCAGCACCTCGCTCATCGGCAGCACGCCGAGGGGCGTCTCGAGCAGGCAGGACGCGCCGCCGTGCTCCCAGAGCAGCTGGCGGCAGCGGCCGCAGGGCATGAGCGGGGCGCCGTTCGCCCCGACGCAGGCCACGGCCACGAGCCGTCCACCGCCCGAGGCGTGCAGCGCCGACACCATGCCGCACTCGGCGCACAGCCCCACCCCGTAGGAGGCGTTCTCGACGTTGCAGCCCACGACGATCCGGCCGTCGTCGACGAGCCCGGCCACCCCGACGGGGAAGGACGAGTAGGGCGCGTACGCCCGCCGCATGACGCTGACGGCGGCCGCGCGCAGGGCGTCCCAGTCGACGTCGTCGGCGCGGGACGGCATACGACTCATCCCACCTCGCCCTTGCGATAGACCTCGCCGTCGGCCGCGGGCATCCGCAAGGCCTGGGAGGCGAGGCCGAGCACGAGCAGCGTGGCGATGTAGGGGGCGGCGCTGGTGAGCTCGCCGGGCACGGTGTCGGTGGCGAAGAAGGACCAGCCGAGGCCCACACCGATGACGATCGCGACGACGCCGCCGAGGAGGTTGCGGCGCAGGAGCTGCCAGACCCCGAAGGCCACGAGGAGCAGGCCGACGACGAGCAGCAGGGCGTGCACCGCGCCGCCGCGCAGCTGCACGGCGTCGAAGTAGCCGAACAGCAGCGACCCGGCCGCGAGGGACCCGGGCCGCCAGTTGCCGAAGATCATGGCGGCGAGACCGATGTAGCCGCGCCCACCGGTCTGGCCGTCGCGGAAGACGTTGGCCGCGACGAGGGCGAGGAAGCCGCCGCCGAGCCCCGCGAACCCGCCCGAGATCAGCACGGCGAGGAACTTGTAGAGGTAGACGTTGACGCCGAGCGACTCGGCGGACCAGGGGTTCTCGCCGCACGAGCGCAGGCGCAGGCCGAAGGTGGTGCGCCACAGCACCCACCAGGACACGAGCACCAGCAGCGCCGCGATGATCGTCAGCACGGACAGGTTGGTCACGAAGGCCGCGAGCACGCCCGCCACGTCCGAGACGAAGAAGATGTGCTTGCCCTCCAGCGAGGTCAGCGCGGGCGACAGGCCGGGGACGGTGACGTCCGGGAGGTGCGGCAGCGGCGGCGACTGGGTCGCGCCACCGCCGGGGGTGCCGGTGAAGGCACGGGCGGCGAGGTACTTGGCGCCGCCCATGCCGATGAGGTTGACGGCCACGCCGGAGACGATGTGGTCGACGCCGAAGACGACGGTGGCCAGGGCGTGGATCGCGCCGCCGATCATGCCGAGCAGGACCGCGCCGACGATGCCGGCCCAGGCGCCCCAGTGCCAGGCGAAGAAGGCGGCGCCCCAGGTGCCGAGGATCATCATGCCCTCGAGGCCGATGTTGACGACGCCGGCCCGCTCCGACCAGAGGCCACCGAGACCGGCCATGCCGATCGGGACGGCGAGGCCGAGGGCGGCAGCCAGGGCACCGGAGGAGGCGAGGTCGTTCTCGCCGGTGACGACGCGCAGGACCGAAACGAACAGCAGGACCAGCAGCGCCAGCCCGGCGATCTGCAGTCCGGACAGGCGGCGACGACGGCGCGGCACCGAGCTGCGCCGGTCCGGCCGGTCCGTCACGGGGGCGACACCGGTGGTGCTCATGCGCTGGCTCCTTGGGTGGCAGGTGCGGTCGGTTGCTGCGCCGCCAGGTCGCGGGCGACCTTGGCCTGCTCGAGCCGGACGTTGGCGCGCCGCACCAGCTCGTAGGCGATGACGACGGCGAGGACGATGACGCCCTGGATGATGAAGACCAGCTCGGAGGAGACGCCGGCGTTGATCTGCAGGCCGTTGCCCTGCTGGTCGAGGTAGGACCACAGCAGCGCGGCCAGGCCCATGCCGATCGGGTGGTTGCGCCCCAGCAGGGCGATCCCGATGCCGGCGAAGCCGATGCCCGGCTGGAAGTTGGTGCCGTAGGCGTGGTCCTGGCCGAACAGCAGCGGCAGCCCGATCAGGCCGGCGATGGCGCCGGACAGGATCATCGTCGACATGATCATCCGGGGGGCGTTGACGCCGCTCGCGATGGCAGCGGTCTCGGACTGGCCGGCGCTGCGCAGGTCGAAGCCGAAGCGGGTCTTGCCGAGGACCAGCCAGTAGAGGAGGCCGACGACGATCGCCAGGACGAGCAGGCCGTAGACCTTGGTGGTCGTGCCGCTGATGATCTGCAGGCCGGGCACCCAGGAGTCCTGGGGCAGCGGCTTGGTGTTGGTGACGTTGCTGCCGGCGCCGGCCGAGCTGTCCCGGGCCTTGGTCAGCAGGAAGGCCACGACGCTGGTCGCGATGGCGTTGAGCATGATCGACGAGATCACCTCGGAGACACCGCGCTTGATCTTGAGGTAGCCCGCGATCGCGGCCCAGCCGGCGCCGACGAGCATGGCGACCAGCGTGGTGGCGATGACGTTGGCCCAGCCCGGCAGGTAGCCCTGCGCCCCGAACACCGCGGCGGCGAAGACCGCCACGCGGTACTGCCCCTCGGCGCCGATGTTGAACAGGTTCATCCGGAAGCCGATGGCGAGGGCCACCGCGGCGAGGTAGTAGACGATGGCGCCGTTGACGATGCGCGCGATCAGTCGGGGACTCGGCTGGCGCAGCAGCTCGGTCCAGACGGCCCCCACGGGGTCGCCGGCCGCGACGAGCACCAGCGAGGTGATCACGAACGCCACGACGATGGCGAGCAGCGGCGCCGCGAGCGCGAGCAGGACGGCGCGGGGCGAGACCTTCATCGGGTGGGCTCCTGCTGGTGGGTCGAGGGGTCGTCGGCGCGGGTGGCGCCGGTCGCCCCGGACGTGCGGGTCGGCTCGGTCGGTGGGACGTGGTCCGGTATGCCGGAACCGCCCGTCATCGCGGCGCCCAGGTCACCCGGGGACGTGGTCGGGGGCAGCTCCTCGGACAGGCGGCCCTCGCTGATGACGCGGATGGTGTCGGACAGGCCGCGCAGCTCCTCGAGGTCGGCGGTGAGGAGCAGGACCGCGAGGCCCTCGTGCCGGGCCTGCTTGATGTGGTCCCAGATCGCGGCCTGCGCGCCCACGTCGACGCCCCGGGTCGGGTGGGCGGCCACGAGCACCCGCGGCTCGTGGGCCATCTCGCGGCCGATGATGAGCTTCTGCTGGTTGCCGCCGGACAGCGAGCCGGCGGTGACGTGGATCGACGGCGTGCGCACGTCGTAGTCCTCGACGATGCGCGTCGTGTCGCGCTGGGCGCCGCGGGCGTTGATGAACGGTCCGGACACGTTGGGGGCCTGGGTCTGGTGGCCGAGGATGCGGTTCTCCCACAGCGGCGCCTCGAGGAGCAGGCCGTGCCGGTGGCGGTCGGCGGGGACGTAGCCGACGCCGGCCTCGCGGATGCGCCGCGTCGGCCAGTCGGTGATGTCCTTGCCGCCGAGATAGATCCGCCCGGCGGAGGGGTCGCGCATGCCCATGATGACCTCGACCAGCTCGTCCTGGCCGTTGCCCTCGACGCCGGCGATGCCGAGGACCTCGCCCGCGTGGACGGTCAGCGACACGTCGTCGAGGACGTCGCGCCCGCCGGGCCGCTCGAGGCGGACGTTCTCGACGACGAGGACGGCGCGGTCGGTGACCGTGGACTCCTGCGTCTGCGGGCTGGGCATCTCGCGACCGACCATGAGCTCGCCGAGCTCGCGGGAGGTGACGGTGCGCGGGTCGGCGCTGCCCACGGTGGTGCCGCGGCGGATGACGGTGATGTCGTCGGCGACGGCGCGCACCTCGTCGAGCTTGTGCGAGATGAAGATGATGGTCAGGCCCTCGGCCGTGAGGGTCTTGAGGTTGTCGAAGAGCTCGTCGACCTCCTGCGGCACGAGCACGGCGGTGGGCTCGTCGAGGATGAGGATGCGGGCGCCGCGATAGAGGACCTTGAGGATCTCGACGCGCTGGCGGGCACCGACGCCGAGGTCCGAGACGAGCGCCTCCGGGTCGACGCCGAGGCCGTACTCCTTGGAGATGCGCCGGATCTCGGCCTGCGCCCCGTCGCCGATGCCGTGGAGCTTCTCGGCGCCGAGCACGACGTTCTCGGTCACGGTGAAGTTGTCGGCGAGCTTGACGTGCTGGAAGACCATGCCGACCCCGGCGGCGATGGCGTCGCTCGGCCCGTGGAAGGTCACCTCGCGGCCGTCGATGGCGATCGTGCCCTCGTCGGGGCGCTGCACGCCGTAGAGGATCTTCATCAGCGTGGACTTGCCCGCGCCGTTCTCCCCCACCAGCGCGTGGATGCTGCCCTTGCGGACCGAGAAGGTGATGTCCTTGTTGGCCACCACGCCCGGGAACCTCTTGGTGATCCCGCGGACGGCGACGGCGGGCGGCGCGTCTGCGCTCGTCGAGGTGGGTGGAGTTCCGATGGTGCACGCTCCTTGCTCGGTCACGTCGTCGTGGACGTGGCGGCTGACCGCATCACCTTACCGTCGGTGATCACGGGGTCCAGATCGATGGACCGCGGACCTCCCCCGTATGCCGAAGCCCGGCCGCCGTCGGGGTGTCCGTCTGGCGGCCGGGCTGCGGCATACGTGCGTGCGAGGTGCTGCGAGGGTCGATCAGGTCAGGTCAGACCGGTCACTTGGTGGGGACCACGATCTTGCCGGAGACGATGTCGGTCTTGGCCTTGTCGAGCTCGGCCTTGAGGTCGTCGATCTTGCCGCCCGTGGTGGCGAGCTCGACACCGTTGGACTTGAGGTCGAAGACGGCCTCGCCGGACTTGAGGTTGCCGTCCTTGACCTGCTTGATGAACTCCAGGACGCCCACGTCGACGCGCTTGACGACGGAGGTGATGATGACGTCGCGGACGTCGGCCTGGGCGGTCTTGGCCTGGTCGGAGTCGACGCCGATGGCCATGGCGTTCTTGGCCTTGACGGCGGTGAAGACGCCGGAGCCGGAGCCGCCGGAGGCGTGGTAGATCACGTCGGCACCCGCGGAGAGCATGCCCTCTGCGGCGGTCTTGCCGGCGGCCGGGTCGGCGAAGCCGGAGAAGTTCGGGGGCTGGGTGAGGTACTTGACCTGCACCTTGATGTTGGGGTTGGTCGCCTTGGCGCCGGCGACGTAGCCCGCCTCGAACTTCTTGATCAGGTCGGTCTGGACGCCGCCCACGAAGCCGACGTTGCCCGTCTTGGACTTCTTGGCCGCGACGACACCGGCGAGGTAGGAGCCCTCCTGCTCGGAGAACACGATGTTCTGGATGTTGGCGCCCTTGGCGTCGGTGGAGTCGACGAGCGCGAACTTGGCCTGGGGGTTGTCGGCAGCGGCTTTCTTGACGGCCGGGGCGTAGGCGAAGCCCACGGCGATCACGTTGGTGTAGCCGGCCTCGACCAGCTGCTGCAGTCGCTCCTCGCGGGCGGACTCGGCCTCGCCGGCGGTCGCCACGGACTCCTTGGTCTGGGCGCCGAGCTGGGCCTTGGCCTCGTCGAGACCCTTGGCGGCCGAGTCGTTGAAGGACTGGTCACCACGGCCGCCCACGTCATAGGCCATGCCGACCTTGATCGCGGAGCCACCGGCCGCGCCGGAGGACTGGCCGCCGGACGAGCCGGACTCGGTGTCGTTGGGGCTGCCGCAGGCGGCGAGGGCGAGCGAGGCGGCCGTGAGCGCGGTCGCGACCTTGACGATGCGGATCAAGGGTGACTCCTTCGTTGGAACGGATGAGCAAACCCTAGACCGCGGCTCCGGCGGGCCGACGCCGGGTTGCCCCGAGTGCGCCGAAGCGGTGACGAACTGTTATGTGGCCGCGTGGGCCACCACGGCCGGCGCGGCGCGTCTAGGGCGTCGCGACGAGGGCCGACAGCACGGTGCCGGCCAGGGTCCGCACGCCGACGGCGATGGCCCGCTCGTCGACGACCAGGTCGGGTCGGTGCAGGTCGTAGGTCGTGCCGCCGGGCGTCCGCGTGCCGAGGCGCGCGAGGGCTCCGGGGACGCTGCGCAGCATCCAGGAGAAGTCCTCGCCGCCCAGCGACTGCGGCGTCGGCACCACGGCGTCGGCCCCGACCATCGTGGTGACGCCGCTGACCAGGTGCGCCACCGCGTCGGCGTCGTTGACGACGGGCGGCACGCCCTGACGGTGGTCGATCTCGACGGCCACGCCGTACGGCGCCGCGAGGTGCCCGACGAGGTCGTCCACCAGCGGGCCGATCGAGTCCCACACGTCGGCGTCGAGCATCCGCAGCGTGCCCGACGCGGTGCCGGTCGAGGGTATGACATTGCCGGCCTCCCCCGCGTGGATCGACCCCCACACCAGTGCCAGCCCCGCGCGCGGGTCGACGCGCCGGGACAGGGCGGCCGGCAGCCCGGTGACGACCGTGGCCAGGGCATAGGTGAGGTCCTGGGTGATGTGCGGCCGCGAGGTGTGGCCGCCCGCTCCGGTGAGGCGCACCGTCAGGACGTCGGTGGCCGCCGTGATCGCGCCGGTGCGCAACCCCACCTGACCGACGTCGGTGCCCGGGTCGCAGTGCAGGGCGAAGACCTGGTCCACGTCCTCGAGGTGGCCTGCAGCGACCAGGGCGTGGGCCCCACCCGGCATGACCTCCTCCGCGGGCTGGAAGAGCAGGCGGACGGCATACCCCTGCTCCCGCAACCACTCCTGGTGCGGCGCGAGGGCGTGGGCGAGACCGAGCAGGCAGGTGGTGTGCACGTCGTGCCCGCAGGCGTGGCAGGCGCCGCCGGTCACGGACGCGTAGGGCAGTCCGGAGGTCTCGGTCAGCGGGAGGGCGTCGATGTCGGCGCGGACGGCGATCCGCCGACGGGGCTCCGCGGGGCCGAGGTCGACCACCAGGCCGGTCGGGTGCACGGGGGTGACCCGCAGGCCCTCGGCCTTGAGCCGCTGGGAGATCCGCGTGGTCGTCCGCTGCTCGGCGAAGCCCAGCTCGGGGTGGGCGTGCAGGTCGCGGCGGACCTCGATGAGCTCCGGCTCCAGCGCGTCCACGGCAGCCGAGATGTCGGCCCGCAGCTGGTCGACGACCTGTGCATCGCTTGGGGGTGCGACCTGCTGAACGTGCTCGGAGCCCATGGGCGGCAAGGTTACCGCGCATGGGTTCCGAGTCAGGTCGCGGGCCGGATCCAGGACCCGTCGGTGATCAGCGCGACGGTCAGCGTGACGGTCGGCGTGGGGGTCAGAAGGCGTCGCGCGGGACGTACTGGCCCCACACGTCGCGCAGGGCGTTGGACACCTCGCCGCCGGTGGCGTTGGCCTCGAGGGCCTCCTTCATCGGCAGCAGCAGGTTGGTGCCGCTGCCCTCGGCCGCCGTCCGGAGCGCGTCGAGCTTGGCCTCGACCGCCGCGTTGTCGCGGGCGGCGCGCAGGTCCGCCAGTCGCTGGCACTGGTCGGCCTCGATCTGCGGGTCCACGCGCAGCGGGTCGTAGTGCTCCTCCTGGTCGATCGTGAACTTGTTGAGGCCCACGACGGTCCGCTCGCCCGAGTCGGTCTTGAGCTGCGTGGCGTAGGCCGAGCGCTCGATCTCCGACTTCTGGAAGCCCTGCTCGATCGCCGGCACGGCACCGCCGAGGTCGTCGACCTTCTTGAGGAGCTCCCAGACGGCCTCCTCGATCTCGTTGGTGAGGGACTCGACGACGTAGGAGCCGGCGAAGGGGTCGACGGTCTTGCACACGTCGGTCTCGAAGGCGATGACCTGCTGGGTGCGCAGGGCCAGGCGGGCGGCCTTCTGCGTCGGCAGGGCGATGGCCTCGTCGAAGGAGTTGGTGTGCAGCGACTGCGTGCCGCCGAGGACGGCGGCCAGGCCCTGCAGCGAGACGCGGATGAGGTTGACCTCGGGCTGCTGGGCGGTCAGCTGCACGCCGGCGGTCTGCGTGTGGAAGCGCAGCATCTGCGACTTGGGGTTCTTGGCGCCGAACTCGTCGCGCATGATGCGCGCCCAGATGCGCCGGGCCGCGCGGAACTTGGCGACCTCCTCGATCAGGGTGGTGCGGGCGACGAAGAAGAAGGACAGGCGCGGCGCGAACGCGTCGACGTCCAGACCGGCGTCGATCGCGGCCTGGACGTAGGCCTTGGCGTTGGCGAGCGTGAACGCGATCTCCTGCACCGGCGTGGCCCCCGCCTCGGCCATGTGGTAGCCCGAGATGGAGATCGTGTTCCAGCGGGGGATCTCCTTGTTGCAGTAGGCGAAGATGTCGGAGATCAGGCGCAGCGACTGGGCCGGCGGGTAGATGTAGGTGCCGCGGGCGATGTACTCCTTGAGCACGTCGTTCTGGATCGTGCCGGTGAGCTGGCCCGCGGCGACGCCCTGCTCGGCGGCGACCAGCTGGTACATCAGCAGCAGGGTCGAGGCGGGGGCGTTGATCGTCATCGACGTCGACACCTTGTCCAGCGGCAGGCCGTTGAACAGCACGCGCATGTCGTCGAGCGAGTCGACGGCGACGCCCACCTTGCCGACCTCGCCGCTGGCCAGCGGCGCGTCGGAGTCGTAGCCCATCTGGGTCGGCAGGTCGAAGGCGACCGAGAGACCACCGGTCCCGGCGTTGACCAGCTCGTGGTAGCGCTGGTTGGACTCCTTGGCGGTGCCGAACCCGGCGTACTGGCGCATCGTCCACGGACGGCCGGTGTACATCGTCGGGTAGACGCCTCGGGTGAACGGGTAGGACCCAGGCCTGCCGAGCTTGTCGTCGGGGTCGAAGCCCTGGAGCGAGGACGCGTCGTAGACCGCCTCCAGCGGCAGGTCCGACTCGGTGCGGGCGGTGGGCTTGTCGGTGCTGTCAGCCATGACTCAAACCCTAGTCGTGCGGTCCCTGCCGGTCGCGCGCACCCCCGCACTAACGCGCCGCCGCTGCGGGCAAGGACGTCGGCGAGGGCGTGGGGTTCAGGTGAGCTCGGGGTAGCCGCGCTCCTTCATCAGCTCGACGATCGACTTGACGTCCTGCGCCTGGCGCCGGGTGGTCACCATCAGCACGTCCGGCGTGTCCACCACGACCACGTCCTCCAGGCCGAGCAGCACCACCTGGCGGCCGGAGCGGTTGACGACCACCCCCGAGGCGTTGCGGATGTGCACGTTGTCGGCCGGGCCGAGCACCGCGACGTTCTGGCGGTCGGGGGTCTCGCCCGCCGACGGCAGCAGGCCCGCGAGGGAGTCGAAGTCGCCCACGTCGTCCCAGCCGAAGTCGCCGGCGATGACGGCGACGCGACCGGCGGCGGCGGCCGGCTCGGCCACCGCGTGGTCGATGGCGATCTTGTCGAGCTCCTTCCACGTCTGGTTGAGCACCCAGGGGTTCGCGGCGATCGCGCGGAGCCCGGCCGCCAGCTCGGGGTGGTACTCCGCGAGCAGGTCGAGCAGCACGGACGCCTTGACGACGAACATGCCGGCGTTCCACCGATAGGTGCCGAGAGAGAGGTATGCCGCAGCGGTGCCCGCGTCGGGCTTCTCGACGAACTCCGACACGAGGCGGGCCCGAGGGGCGCCCTCGACGTGAAGCTCGCCTCCCTCCCGCACGTAGCCGAAACCCGTTGCGGGATAGGTCGGCTCGATGCCGATGGTGACGACGTAGCCCTGGGCCGCCACGTTGACGGCCTCCCTCACGCACGCGTGGAACTGCTCCTCGCCCTCGATCACGTGGTCGGCCGCGAAGGACCCGAGGATCGCGTCGGGGTCACGGCGCTCGAGCACCGCGGCGGCGAGCCCGATGGCTGCCATCGAGTCGCGGGGACCCGGCTCGACCAGCACGTCCCCCGGGGCGACGCGCGGGAGCTGGGCGGCGACCGCCGCCTCGTGGCGGGCCCCCGTCACGACCAGCACCCGGCCGTCGCACAGCGGCGCCAACCGGTCGTAGGTCGACTGCAGCAGCGAGCGCCCCGAACCGGTCAGGTCGTGCAGGAACTTGGGCCGCCCGGACCGCGACAGCGGCCACAGGCGGGTGCCGGCACCACCGGCGGGGATCACGCAGTACAGACGGGGATCGGTGGCCTCGGCAGACATGGGTGACACGCTATCCAACGCGCGCCCCGCGCCTCACCCCTTCCCCAGGATCGGGCGGGTCGGCATACCGGCCGTCATCCGAAGGACACCTGAGCGCCACCCGACACACCCCACCCCGTCTCCCCCGCCTCACCGACGTCACGGATGGTGAGGACGTGCGGATCGCGATCGTCACGGAGTCCTTCCTCCCGTCGCTCAACGGGGTGACCACCAGCGTCTGCCGGGTCCTGGACCGCCTGCGCGAGACCGGGCACGACGCCGTCGTCATCGCCCCCTCCCCCGCCCCCGAGAGCTATGCCGGGTTCCCCGTCCGAGCCGTCACCAGCATCCCGGTGCGGCAGTTCCAGGTGGGGCTGCCGACCGGCGAGATCGAGGACGTGCTGCGGGAGTTCCGGCCGGACGTGGTGCACGTGGCGTCGCCGTTCGTGCTCGGGGCGAGGGGCCTGACCGCCGCGGACCGGCTGGGGCTGCCGTGCGTCGCGATCTACCAGACCGACATGCCGAGCTATCTGGAGCAGCACGGCAACGTCGCCGGCGCCGCGACCGGACGCGCCGCCGCCAAGGCCGCCTGGCGCTGGATCCGGCGCATCCACTCCCTCGCCGACCTGACCCTCGCCCCCTCGAGCGCCGCGCTGAGTGACATCCGCGCGCACGGGGTGCCCCGCACCGGGCTGTGGGGACGCGGCGTCGACACCGGCCTGTTCCGCCCCGAGTGGCGCGAGGACGCCGGGTCGCGGGCGCTGCGCCGGGCGCTCGCGCCGGACGGCCAGGTGCTCGTGGGGTATGTCGGGCGCCTCGCCCCCGAGAAGGAGATCCACCGCCTCGTCGACGTCGCCACGATCCCGGGCACGCGCATCGTGCTGGTCGGCGACGGACCGTCCCGCACCGCCCTGGCCGAGCAGCTCAGCGAAGCGGTGGCGGGCAGCCCGGGGCGGCCCAACCTGCCCCCGGTCTTCCTCGGGCGCCGCTCGGGCGACGACCTCGCTCGCGCCTACGCTGCGTTCGACGTCTTCGCGCACATGGGGACCCGCGAGACCTTCGGCCAGACGCTGCAGGAGGCGGCGGCCTGCCGGCTGCCCGTCGTCGCCCCCGCCATGGGTGGCCCGCTCGACCTCGTCGACCACGGCACGACCGGGTTCCTCTTCGACCCCGCGGACCCCCGCTCGATCGTCGAGCACGTGCGCACCCTCGTCGAGGACCCCTCCCTGCGCGAGGCCATGGGCTCGGCCGGGCTCGTCAAGGTGGAGCCGCGGTCCTGGGCTGCGCTGGTCGACCAGCTCGTCGGACACTACGAGGACGCGATCGCCCGCCGCCTGACGACCGCCGCTCGACCGTCCAGCGGGGCGTCCGGAACGCAACTTCGTGAGCTCCCAGCCCACGAACGCCCCACCCTGGCCCTCCGGATCGCACCTTTGTGAGCTCCCAGCCCACGAACGCCCCATCCTGGCCCTCCGGATCGCACCTTCGTGAGCTCCCAGCCCACG
>NZ_DKGR01000023.1:0-8873 GCF_002453335.1 Arsenicicoccus sp. UBA6765 | reverse complement strand
GCCGAGCCGCGCGGCCGCCCGGGCGGCGACGGCGGCCGCGAGGGCGGCCGCGACGCCCGAGGTGACGACGCTCATCGACTCACCGGCCGAGGTCGGGGATGACGGACTCGGCGTCGGAGCCGATGCCGTAGCGACCGGCACCACCCTGCTGCTGGGCCGCCAGGGCGACGGCGGTGGCGACCTGACCCATGGCGCGGTCGGCGTCGTCGACCGTGGAGACGGCGGCTGCCGCGGCTCGGTCGGCGCGAACCCCGCTCACCACGGCAGCGGCGCTGAGGTTGTCCGCGTCGTCGGTCGGGCGGGTCGGCGAGACGAGCACGGAGCCGTTGGAGACGGCGTCGGCGCCCCGGACGAGCCGGGCATAGGCCTGCATCTGGGGCCCGGTGCCCGCGGCGGGGTTGGCGACCATGGGGGCGGCCACCGTCACGAGGAGGGTGGCCCCGGTCGGGTCCTCGCCGCGCACGCTGAGCAGACCCTTGCCGCGCAGCACCTCGAGGGCCTGACGGGCCCGGGACTCCTCGACCTGGCCCCGGTCCTGGACCGGCCCGGTGAGGGCGGCCCGTCCCAGCACGGTGCCGGGCAGCAGTCCCTCGCCGACGGCGCGCGTGTCGATCTGCAGGGCCTCGGCGGCCTGGCGGACCGTGGCCGTGAGCTCGCCGGCCGAGGCCGGACGGGTCCACTCGTCGCTCAGCCGGACGACGGAGGCCACGGTGGCGCCGGACTCGGTCAGGGCGGCCTGCACCCCGCTCACGACCTGCTCGTCCGCGCCGGCGGCGGCCACGACGACGACCCGTCGGTCGGCGAGGCGACCGGCCAGGACCACCGGGCGGCTGGCAGCGGCATAGCTCTCGCCCGCCGCCACGGATCGGCGGGCGGTGGTCAGCTCCCCGTTGAGCGCGGCCTTGTCCTCGCGCAGCTTGGTGATCTCGGAGGTCAACGTCGTGCCGATGTCCTCCTTGAGGGGACCCGCGCCCAGCACGATCCCCACGGCCAGGGCCATGAAGATCGCGATGACGGAGACGAGGTGGTAGCGGAAGTCGATCACGTGAGGAGCCCCCCGAGCCAGGAGATGAGGTCGTCCAACCGGGCCATGACCGCCTGCAGCATGGCCTGGCCACCGGGGGTCACCGACAGGGCGACGCCGAGGGCGAGCAGCCCGGCGAGGACGAGGAGGACGAGCGAGGCGCTCGAGATGCGGGTGCGATAGAGCCGGGACACGCCCTTGGCGTCCACGAGCTTGCCGCCCACCCGCAGACGGGTGAGGAAGGTGCTGGCCATCCCCTCGCGCCCCTTGTCGAGGAACTCGACGAGCGTCGCGTGCGTGCCGACCGCCACGATCAGCGTCGCGCCCGCGTCGTCGGCGAGGAGCATGGCGATGTCCTCGCTGGTGCCGGTCGCGGGGAACACGACGGGGGTCAGGCCGAGGGCCCGGACCCGGTCGAGGCCGGGGGCCCGGCCGTCACGGTAGGCGTGGACCACGATCTCCGCCCCGCACGTGAGGGCGTGGTCGCTGACCGAGTCCATGTCGCCGACGATCAGGTCGGGCCGGTGGCCGAGCTCGAGCAGGGCGTCGGCACCGCCGTCGACCGCGATCAGGACGGGGCGGTACTCCTTGATGTAGTGCTGGAGGGCCCGCAGGTCCTCCTTGTAGTGGTAGCCGCGGACGACCACGAGCACGTGCCGTCCGTCGATGGCCGTGGCGATGTCGGGGATCCCGACCCCGTCGAGGAGCAGCGCGCGCTCCTTCTTGAGGTACTCCATCGTGTTGGCCGCGAAGGCCTCGAGCTGGTTGGACAGGCCGATGCGGGCCAGGGTCTGGGCCGCCTCGATGCTCTCGGCGCTCTGCAGGTGGCCGGTCGCGACGCTGCGGCCGTCGACCACCAGGCTGGCGTCGACGAGCTCGCCGACGGCGCCCTCCTTGACCTGCATCACCTCGGGACCGAGGTCGTCGACGTGCGGGATCCCGGCGTCGAGCAGGATCTGCGGGCCGAGGTTGGGATAGCGCCCGGTGGTCGAGCGGGCGGCGTTGAGCACCGCCGCCGGACGGCAGGCGACGAGGGCCTCCGCGCTGACCCGGTCGATGTCCGCGTGGTCGATGACCGCGATGTCCCCGGGCCGCAGGCGCTTGGTGAGGTCCTTGGTGCGACGGTCGACACGGACCGCGTGCGTGCCGGCCGTCGGCTCCTCGGGGAGGGATCGACGGAAGCGGGGAAGCTGGGACATCGCCACCCATCGTGCCACGGCCCGTGGGGCGTCGCCCCCGCCCACGCCGGGCCCGGCCGCCCTGGGAGCCTGCAGGGATCGACGGCGGCTCAGGTGTGATCCACCGAGATCGCGCGGCGCGCCTGGGCGCTGGCGAGCAGCTGCTGAGCGTGCTCGACGGCGGCGTCGCTCTCGTCGCCGCTCATCATCCGCGCCAGCTCCCGCACCCGCTCGTCCCCCGCGACCTCGACGACCCCGCTCGCCGCGACCTGACCGTCGTCGGCCTTGCGGACGACGAGGTGCCGGTCGGCGTAGGCCGCGACCTGGGCCAGGTGGGTCACGACGATCACCTGGGCCTCGCGAGCCAGCTCGGCCAGGCGGGCACCGACCTCGACCCCGGCCTTGCCCCCGATGCCGGCGTCGACCTCGTCGAAGACGAAGGTGGGGACCGTCGAGGAACCCCCGCCGTGCGTCACCACCTCGATGGCCAGCATCACGCGGGACAGCTCACCCCCGGAGGCGGCCCGCGTCACGGTGCGCGGCGGCGCTCCGGCGTTGGCTGCGAGCGCAATGTCGACCTCGTCGATCCCGTTGCGCGAGTAGCGGACGCGGTCACCGGACGGCAGCTCCAGGCCGCGCTCGTGGGGCTGGGTGGTGACCCCGACGACGAGGCGGGCGCGTGGCATGGACAGCCGACCCAGCTCGGTGGTGACGGCGGTACCGAGCCGCTCCGCGGCGGCGGACCGGGCGTCGTGCAGGGCGGCACCGGCGGCGCCGAGCCGAGGCGTGAGCTCGGCCAGGCGCGCCTCGATCTCCTCGATGCGCGCGTCGTCCCCCTGGAGCGTGAGCAGCGTGCGGCTGGCGTCCTGGGCCCAGGCGAGGACCTCGTCGACCGTCTCGCCGTACTTGCGCTGGAGCCGGGTGAGCTCGGCCCGGCGTTCCTGCACCCAGGACAGCCGCGCGGGGTCGACCTCGACGTCGGTGAGGTAGCCCGCGACATCGGTCGTGAGGTCGGAGGCGACATAGCTCAGCTCGGCGAGCCGGCGGTGCAGGTCGGCCAGCGCCGGGTCGTGACCCGTCCACGGCTCGAGGGCCGACACCGCCTCGCCGAGGGACGCCAGCGCCCCGCCCGAGGCACCGTCCCAGGCGCTGTCGTCCCCGGCCAGCAGCACGTGAGCGCGGGACGCCCCGTCCCGCAGGGCGTCCGCGTGGGACAGGCGGTCGTCCTCGGCCCGCAGCTCCTCGTCCTCGCCCGGCTGCGGGTCCACGGCCTCGATCTCCTCGAGGGCCACGCGCAGGCCGTCGGCCTCGCGGGCGCGCTCTCGAGCCGCTGACCGCAGCTGGTCGGCCTCCGCGACGAGCGCGTGGTGCTCGTCGTACAGGCGCTGGAAGTCCTCGGCGAGTCGCGCCACGTCGGGGTCGAACCCGTCGAGGACCACCCGATGCTCCTCGGCGCTGCGCAGGCGCCACTGGTCGGCCTGCCCGTGCACCGCGACGAGTCGCTCCCCCACCACGGACAGCGTGCTGATCGGCACCGATCGGCCGCCGAGGTAGGCGCGCGACCGCCCCTGGGCCGCGACGTTGCGCGCGAGGATGAGCCCCTCGCTGACATCGGCCCCGGCCTCCGCGGCGCGCACGAGCGCCGGGTGGTCGGCGCCGAGGTCGGCGAAGCCCTCGACGCTGGTGCGTTCGGCGCCGGTGCGCACGAGGTCGCTGTCGGCCCGGCCGCCGAGCAGCAGCCCGAGGCCGGTCACGACCATGGTCTTGCCCGCGCCCGTCTCGCCGGTGACGACGTTGAGCCCGGGAGCCAGGTCCAGGACCGCCTCGTCGATCACGCCGAGACCGCGGATCGTGATGTCACGCAGCATGGTTCACTGCTCCCTCACGCGGCCCTGGCCGCGCCAGCCCACGATGGACAGGTCGAACTTGCGCACCAGCCGGTCGGTGAACGGTGCGGTCGCCAGGCGGGCCAGGCGCACGGGCGTCTGCCCTCGGCACACCTCGACCCGGGCCCCCCGCGGCAGGTCCACGGTGCGGCGCCCGTCGCACCACAGGACCCCGGTGGCCTCCTGGTCCGGCAGGAGCTCGACGGCGACCTTGGCGGACGGGCTGAGGACCAGGGGCCGGGCAAAGAGGGCGTGGGCGGACAGCGGGACGACGAGGATGGCCTCGACGGTGGGCCACACCACGGGGCCGCCCGCCGAGAAGGCGTAGGCGGTCGATCCGGTGGGCGTCGCCATGACCACCCCGTCGCAGCCCCAGGTGGACAGGGGGCGGCCGTCGATCTCCATGGCCAGCTCGAGCATCCGCTGGCGAGAGGCCTTCTCGACGGTGGCCTCGTTGAGCGCCCAGGTGCGCTGCACCTCGTCATCGCCCTGCCGCACGACGACGTCCAGGGTGAGGCGCTCCTCCACGACGTAGTCGCGGTGGACGATGCGCTCGACGACGTCGGGGAAGTGCTCCCGCTCCGCCTCCGCGAGGAAGCCGACGTGGCCGAGGTTGACCCCGAGCACCGGGGTGCCGTGCGCGCGCGCCAGCTCGGCGCCGCGCAGGATGGTGCCGTCGCCACCGAGCACGCAGACGAGCTCGCAACCGGCCGCCTCGTCCTTGCCGGCGGGCTCGACGACGTCGTCCAACCGCTGCGCGAAGCCCCGGAGGTCGGCGGCGTTGATCACGGACGTGACGCCGGCCTCGCGCAGCCGCTCGGCCAGCGAGCGCGCCAGGTCGAGGGCGTCGGGACGGCGGTGGTGGACGACCAGCAGGACGCGGCGGCTCACGGGTGCTCTCCTCGATCGGTCTGCTGGGTCTCGGTCTGCTGGGTCTCGGTCTGCTGGGTCTTGGTCTGCGTTGCGATGTCCGACTGCGCCGGATCGTCCGGCTGCGTCAGACGGTCGCGCGGCACGGTCGACACCGAGGCGCGCCCCGAGGTCAGCTCCTCGGCCCGGGCGCGCCACGGCGCCAGCGACGGCGCCGCCGTGGACGACCTCACGCACCACAGAAGGTACTCGTCGTTGCCGTCCGTGCCGCGCAAGGGGCTCGGCGCCAGGCCTCGCGGCGCAAGGCCGGCGGCCGACAACGACTCCAGCACCGCCACCACCGCGTCGCGGCGGTGGCCGGCGTCGCGGACGACCCCGCCCTTGCCGAGGCGCGTGCGACCCACCTCGAACTGGGGCTTGACCAGGGCCACGATGTCACCGCCCGGCTGGACGAGGTCGGCGAGGCGCTCGGCCACCAGGGTCAGCGAGATGAAGCTCAGGTCCGTCACCAGCAGCGCGAACGGTCCCCCGACGTCCTGCGGACCCACGTCACGCACCGAGGTGCCGCTGCCCTCGTCCACGCGTGGGTCACCGGCGAGGGACGGGTCCAGCTGGCCGTGGCCCACGTCGAGCGCGCACACGGACGCCGCACCGCGCTGGAGCAGCACCTGGGTGAAGCCGCCCGTGCTGGCACCGACGTCGATGCAGCGACGTCCGCGCACCTCCACCTCGGGAAAGGCCTCGAGGGCACCCAGCAGTTTGTGCGCAGCCCGGCTGACCCAGGGGTCGATCTCGCCCGCGACCTGCACGCTGTCCTGCTGCGCGACGGGATGGGCGGCCTTGCGGACCTCGCGGCCGGCCACGCTGACCCGCCCCGCGTCCACGAGCTCTCGCGCCTGGCCGCGCGATCGCGCGAGACCACGGCGCACCAGCTCCGCGTCCAACCGGGTCACGCTCACGCCCCGCTGACCCCGGACAGGCGGCCTTGCAGGACGTCATGGACGTGCTGCGCCGCCTCGATCTGGGCCTGCGGGTCGTCGCCGCCGGCCGCCTCGTCCAGGACACGCAGGGCCGCGTCGATCGCCGGGTCGCGCCCGTCGGGCCCCGCGCCCATCGCGGCCGGGCTCGGCGCAGCAGGGCTCGGCGCAGCGGGACTCGGCGCAGCGGGACTCGGCGCAGCGGGACTCGGCGCAGCCGGGCTGGGTGCAACCGGGCTCGGTGCTGTCGCCGCCGCCTCCGGGGGCGCGGAGCTCGCGGCCGACGGTGCGGAGGTCCCCGGGGACTCGGTCATGGCGCTCCTTCGCTGGTCGTCCTGCTCACCCTAGCCGTGGGGTCCGACAGCCTCCGGGAGGCGTCCGTCGTCACCGGGGGTCGAGCGCGTCCAAGGCCTCGAGCATCGGGGCAGGCAGCGGTATGCCGATCCGCCCGTCATCGCGAGCCGCCCACGTCGCGGCGACGGCGGCACGCGCGCGTTCGACGACGGCGCCCCCGTCGACGACCAGCGTCGCGTCGTCCCCGCGACCGGACACCGTGGCGCGAGCGTCTCCGCACACCGCGACGACATCATCGCCGTCCACGCTGTCGACGTCCACGCTGTCCCGGCCGTCCACGCTGTCCCGGCCGTCCACGCTGTCGACGTCCACGCTGTCCCGGCCGTCCACGCTGTCGACGTCCACGCTGCCCTGGCCATCCACACTGTCCTGGCCGTCCTCGTTGCCCTCGCTGCCCTCACTGGCCTGGCCGGCTCGGCCCGAGACGGCGACCTCGACGCCGGCATACGGCTCCCGCAGCGCGCGCAGGTCGAGGCCGAGATAGGTCGGCCGGAGCTGCTCGTCCGCACTCGCGAGGGCCACCAGGCCGTCGACGCCGGTGAGCACGTGCAGGCTCTGCATGCCGGCGGCGTTGGCGCCCTCGATGTCGGTGTCGAGGCGGTCGCCGATGGCGAGCATGCTCGTGACCTCCCCACCGGCGCGCTCCGCGCACATGAGGTACAGCGGTGGGTGCGGCTTGCCCGCGACCTGCGGCTCGCGCTGCACGGCGTTGCCGACCGCCTGGACCGCCGAGCCGTTGCCCGGGGCGATCCCCCGCTCCGTGGGGATGGTGAGATCAACGTTGGTGGCCATCCACGTCGCGCCCGCAGCAACGGCGTAGGCCGCCTCCTTGAGGTCGGACCAGCTGAGCTCCGTGCCGTAGCCCTGCAGGACGGCCACGACCCGGCCGGCCACGGCGGGATCGTCGATGCGGTCCTGGGGGCTGACCGGTTCGAGCCCGGCCTGACGCAACGCGATCGCCACGCCCGGGCCCCCGATGGCGAGGACGGTGGAGCCCGGATCCAGCTGCTCGGCCAGCAGCGCGGCACCGGCCTGGGCGCTGGTCACGACGTGGTCGGCGTTGGTGTGCACGCCGAGCTCGGCCAGGTGCTCGACCACGGCGTCGGCGGGCCGGCCGGCGTTGTTGGTGGCGTACATCACCTGCAGGCCGTCGGCCACCGCGGCGTCGAGCGCGTCAGCGGCATGGGCGACGGGGTCGGGACCGCGGTAGACCACGCCGTCGAGGTCGACGACCAGGCCACGGAAGCCGTCGACGAGGGGGCGGTCAGGCACGGGAGCCCTCCCCTGCGGTGTCGCCGCCGTCCGCCTCGTCGTCCTCGCCCTCGAGCAGGTCGGTGAGGGTGTAGCCCTCGAGCTCGGCGAGCCGCTCGTCGGCATCGGTCTCGGCCTCGTGGTCGGCGGAGGCTGACCGCTGGAACCACTCGATGGCGCTGGCCTCGTCACCGAGGGCCAGCAGCGCGTCGGCGTAGGCGTAGGCGAGACGGGTGTACCACGGCTTGTTCATCCCCCGCCGCAGCGCGGGGACCTCCAGCTCCACCTTGGCGGCTTCCAGCTGGCCGAGGTCGCGCCGGATCCCGGAGACCACGATGAGCAGCTCGATCCGGTCCTCCTGCGGCAGGGCACCGGCCTCAGGGCTCTGAGCGAGCTGCAGCGCCTTCTCCGGGCGGCCGAGGGCACGCTCGCAGTCCACCATGAACGGCAGGAGGTGGTGGGAGCCGGACAGGCGTCGCGCCGTGCGGAACTCGTTGAGCGCCTTGGCCCAGTCCTCCCGCCGGTAGTGCACCAGGCCGAGCGCCTCACGGGCCGCCGGCACGCGTCCGGCCCGGCGCACGGCCGTCTCCGCGTGAGCGAGTGCGCCGTCCTCGTCGATGTCCAGGAGACGCGCAGCCATCACCAGGTGCTGGCCGACGCCCTCGGCGTTCTCCTTGCTGAGGGTGCGCAGCTGGTTCTTGACGGCTCGGTCCAGCTCGAAGCCCGTCACGTCCTCGTGGATCGCCGGCTCGGGCAGCCGCCCCTGGGTGGGGACGAGACGCGAGCCTCCGCGCTGCTCGGGCGCTGCCGCCTGTCCCTCACGACGGCTGTCACGCGAGCCCTGACCACCGCGCTGGGCGTGGCCCCGCCGCTCTCCACCCTCACGGTTCGGCCGACCGCCACCACCATCACGCTGGTACGGGCGTCGCTCGCCACCACCGGAGCGGTCCGGCCGACGCTCACCATCACGCTGGTACGGGCGCCGCTCACCGTCTCGCTGCTGGTAGGGCCGACGCTCGCCCCCCTCACGGTTCGGACGCCCGCCACCGCCATCACGCTGGTAGGGGCGGCGCTCCCCACCGCGGGGACCTGACTCTCGACGGGGCTGATCCCGGTCGCTCTCATGGGCGTTGTCGGTCACGGTCCTTCTCCTCCACGTCGCCGGCGGGTGCCGGGCAGGTCACTATGCAGCTGGTTCACGATCCAGTATGCCGCAGCCGCACACCTCGACGAGGCTGTCCGCGGGGATACCGGTCCCGGACGCAGAAAAGCCCCGGACCTGGTGGTCCGGGGCTTCCCCACAATGTTTGCCCGGCGGCGTCCTACTCTCCCA
>NZ_DKGR01000008.1:8398-40682 GCF_002453335.1 Arsenicicoccus sp. UBA6765 | reverse complement strand
ACACAGAAATCTTGACAAGCTCCCCCGACCCGGTGAACGTGGCCCGGAACCCCGATGGCCCTCGGAACACGACCGTGGAGGTACCGACCTCCAGGCCCACGTCGTGCCCACCCGACAGGGACCACTTGCCGCCGAACGCGCCCGTGCGGGTGGCCAAGCCGTTGTAGAACCGGTCCCAGCTCGTCCCGATCCCCGGCCCGTTGAACTTCAAATCAGTCGATCGCACGACCAGGTTCCCGTTGGCCACGTTCACCGCGACCGACAGCCCCTCGCGGACCTTGAACTCCTCCATCCCGTAGTGCGCCTGCACCCCCAGACCCGGCGCCGCGACAGCCTCGTCCGGGTCGACCGCCACGAACCGCTCCGGAGCGACCACGTGAGGAGCCGCACGTCCACCCGTGGCCTGCACCGCCACCTCGGTGCCGTCGCCGCTGCCCTCGTACGTCCACCGCGCCGACGGCGGCGGGACCATCCCCACTGCACCCCTGCGCACCTGACCCGGCGCGCTCCAACGGCTCTTGGCAACCTTGTCCTTCACCCACCCCGGCGCCTCCAGGCGCCCCGGCGCCTTCTTACCCTTGTCCGCCGGGTTCGGACCCGACTTCGCCCTCGAGTGCCCCGGCGGAACCGGCTTCGGGCCCGGACCGGCGGCCGCCGACCCACCCAACGCAGCCACCACCAACGACACCGTCGACGCAGCCACCAGTACCGACCGACCAGAACCATGCCTCAACGCTGAATGCTTGGTCATTACATGCTCTCCCTAGCGAAGAAGATCGCGCCCCGTCTCGAGACGCCGCGCCTGCTGCGCCCACTCAGTCTGCGCTCAGGACAACCCCAGCGCCATGGTTCATATGGACTAGTCACGCCCAACGCATCGCTGTCACTGACAGTCCGGGATCAAAAGCGCCACCTGCCTTAGCTCAACCCCACAGCGTGACCCTGCAGGCCAGCCCTTCTGCTCGCGCCGATTGGCATGTGGCCAGCCTAGGTGCGTCCTGCGCTGCCTAGGCGCAGGCTACCGCCCCCGCTCCGTCCTACCCGCGGCACGGCCGACCTGGGACTTGGTCTTGGTCTTGCGCGCCTTCGGTGCCCTCCCAGGAGGACCAGCGGCCGCGTCCGTCGCCGGACGTCCCTGGGCCACATCAGAGCGCACCCGCGCGTCCACCGCGACGGGGTTCTCGATACCGTCGATGTCGTGAGCCAGCGCCTCACCGCGCTCAGCGCTGTCGTACGCGAGGCCCGCTTGGGCTCGCTGCTCGCGAGCCGTCTGCTCCTCGTTCTCCTCGCGGCCGCTGCCGACCTCTAGTGGGTCCTGGTCCCCTTCGGCGCCGGCCCGGCGTTCCCGTTCCAGCTCAGCGTAGGAGTCCAGAGCATCCGCTCCGGCCAGCAGCCCAACGGCCTCGGCCCGCTCAGCGCCGGCACGAGTCCGCTCCTCGCGGGCGTCCGCAGCGGCCCTCAGCTCGGTCAACCCCGCCGGACGCACGTCGAGGTCGACGCCATGGCGGGTCCGGGCCTGCTCCACGATCCGCTCGGCGGCTCGAGCCGCCAGAGGGTCGACGTCTCGCCAGGCCATCGCCGTCGTGTAGGCCTCGGTCACGTCCTCGGCCGCGGCCGTGTCCCACCACCGATCGTGATGAACCGGGGCGAGCGCGGCTCGAGCCGCTTCACGCTCCGCCTGCAGCCGCGCAGCGCTCTCCCGCGCAGCCTGCTCGCTGCGGGCCTGCGCATCCCGAGACTCCTGCGCCAACCTGCGGGCCATCTGCTCACCCACCCGCGCCGCGGTCGACACGGCGAGGTGGGTAACCCCCTGCAGAGCCTCGTCAATGCCGTCACTATCGTGCGTGCTCATCCTCACCACTCCTTCATCTACCGGTCGATACCGGGATCGGGATCCCGCTTCGTCGACGTCGTCGCCGCCCTAGCCGGGCGCTGCGGGTCGATCCGGTTCGGGATCGGCGACCCCATCGGGGTTTGCGGACCTGCCTGGCCCTGGCGCGCGGTACGCACGGCCGCGACCGCCTTCGTGGCCGAATGACCCACCGGGCCGGGATCGGGCAGCCGCGCCGAGACCGTCGCGAGCTCCCCCCGAATCGCCCGCTCGATCTCCGCTGCCCGCCGCGCGTCCTGGTCCGCCCGGTGCATGTCACGGACTGCCTTGACCAAGTTCGCCAGCTGGCGCAGCATCGCCGCCTGGGCCACCGTCCCACGCCCGCCCTTCGACGCTGCGATAAGCAACATCGCTGCCCCCGCGGCTGACGCCTTCGGCACCCGCTCCGGACGCACGGGGTGCCGGCGCAGCTCCGCCGTCCTCGCCAGCGCGTCCGACGTCGCCGCCAACGGCCCGGGCGTGCCCTCGACCCGTGCCGACCATGCTGCGAACGCCCCCGACGTCTGACGGGCGACCCTCGCCCACGTATCCCGGTCCTCGATCGGGATCGACCGCAGCTGCTCCCGCAGCCGCTCCAAATCGGCACCGACCTCGCTCCACACCACCGGGTCCCGCTCGTGCACCTCGCGGCCTGGTGCGACAGGTCGACGGCCTCGACGAGCTGCGCCCCACTCGGCCGCCGCCGCGCTCGCCCCTTGCGGGGTGTCCGGCCACTCGGCGCGCAGACGCGGCAACATCAGATCACGCGCCAGGTTGCCGCCGCCGTACCAAATCGGACGCTGGCCGGGCTCGGCCTTCGCCGCCACGCTGTAGCCGGTCACGACGTCGTGCGTGCCCTCGGCGTAGCGTGCGCGCACGAGCACACCTTGACGCCGCATCCGGCGCACGAACTCGGCCTCGTCGGGTGACGCGCTGGCGCACGCACGCACCGTCCGGGCGAGCGCCCACCGGGGCTGGTCGGCGGTGCGCTGGGCGGCTACCAGGCCGTCGCGTTCGTCCTTCGGCAGGCTCCACCAGGTGCGCGACTCGCTGCCCTGGCGGCGTGCTGCCTCGAACTTCCCACGGGCTCGACGGCGGGCGTCAGCCTCGATCTCGGCGGGGTGGTAGCCGCGACTCGCGCGGTCGCGCTGCGCGCTCTCCAAGCGCTGCAACCCGAACTCGGCCTCCAACTCGCGGCACGCCTTATGAGCCGCGCCGTAGTCCCCCCACACGTCCGCCTTGGTGCCGTCCTCGCGCACAAGGTTCACGACGAGGTGCACATGGTCGTTGCCCGCCTGGGAGACGCCGTGCCGCACGGCGACCCATCGCGTCGGCGCCTTCGTGCCCTGGTGATCGTCGAGACCCATCTTGCGCACGCACGCCTCGGAGATCTCTCTCCACCGATCGTCGCTGAGTTGCCCCTCTTCCGCGCGCAACGACAGCGAGCAGTGCCACACATGGCCGCCCGCGACCTCGACACCGAAGGCGCGTCGGGGCGGTCCAGGTGTCGTGCAATCGCCAGGGCGTCGTTGCGACCAAGCTCGTTGTCATCGTGCCACGCCATCATCGCGGGGTCGCCCGCGACGAGGTGCGGCTCGGTGTGCTCATTGCGCTTGCCCGGACCCGCCAGGTAGACCATCAGACCGGCCATCCGGTCGCCCTTGGTGATGTTGGGGATCACGACGACAGCCTGTCCACCAGGGCGTCGATGCGCTCCGCGACGCGGCGCACGGCAGCCAGCACCTCGGGCGTCTGTGTGGGCATGTCGCCAGTCGAGTTCGCGGCCTTGGCGATCTGGTTCACGTTGTTGGCGATATTGGCGAGCAGACAGTGCACGCCGAACAACTCCGTGAGAAGCTCCGCGCGCGTCGTCGCGCTCTCAGCCGCTCCGTCCACCGGCCAATGGGTCAGCCCCGCCCGCCGCCAGGTCATGGGTGCCTCGACACGACGCTGACCGTGAGCCGAGCGCGACCGTCCGTCACCGGTGCGTCGCCGCAGGCACCCCCCTGGGGGACGGCGGTCGTGGAATCGTTGACCATCTCGCGAGGGCCTCCTTACGCTGCATGACAGGGACAAATGTGACGAAAGTCACTCATGGTGCACGCCGCCCCGGGGGGTCCGCTGCCGTCGTGCACACGACCGGATCGAGGTGCCCGCATGAGCCTGATCGACCTCAGGGACGAGCCGCCGACGGGCCTGACCGCCGCCTCACCTCCTCCCGCCGCATCCCCGTCCGCCGGCGCCGTCGTGCTCACCCCCGACCTCGCCCCTGCCCCCACCCCCAGGATCGTCGAGCCGGGCCCCGCCCCCGCCTACGACGTCGCTGTGGTGGGTCTCGGCTATGTCGGGCTGCCCACCGCCCTGGCGTTCGCGGCGGCCGGGCGCTCGGTCCTGGGTCTGGACGCCAGCCCGGCGCGGCTGGCCACGATCGCGGCCGGGGAGGCGGATCTCCTCCCGCGTGACCAGCAGCGGCTCTCGAGGTTCCTGCGCCGGCCCGTGGCGCAGGTCGCCGACCAGGACGACGGTGCCGGCGGCCTCGTCACCACCGACGACCCCAGCCGGCTGGCCGAGGCCGACGCCGTGATCGTCTGCGTCCCCACGCCCATCGACCAGCACCTCGTCCCCGACCTGGGGCCGCTGCGCGGGGCCTGCCGCACCGTCGTCGAGCACGCCCGGCCGGGCCAGGTCCTCGTGCTCACGTCGACCACCTACGTCGGGTGCACGGCCGACCTGCTGGTCGAGCCCCTGCGTGCCCGCGGCCTCGAGCCGGGGACGGACGTGTTCGTGGCCTTCAGCCCCGAGCGGATCGACCCGGGCAACGACGTGCACCTGCTGGAAGACGTCCCCCGCGTCGTCGGCGGCGTGACGGAGGAGTGCGAGCGGCGGGCCTCGGCGCTGCTCGGTGGCTACGCCGCCCGGGTCCACCCCGTCCCATCCCCCGCCGCGGCCGAGATGGTCAAGCTGGTGGAGAACACCTTCCGCGCCGTCAACATCGCCCTCGCCAACGAGTTCGCCGACGTGTGCCGGGTCCTCGACCTGCCGGTCATGGAGGTCATCGCCGCCGCGGCGACCAAGCCCTACGGCTTCATGCCCTTCTACCCCGGCCCCGGCGTCGGGGGGCACTGCATCCCCTGCGACCCGCACTACCTGCTGTGGCAGCTGCGGCGGCACCGGATGCGGACCCCCCTGACCGAGCAGGCCATGGCGAGCATCGCGTCCCGTCCGCGACAGGTCGTCGACCGGGTGCGGGAGGTCCTGTCCGACCACGGACGAGGGCTCCCGGGCACGCGGGTCCTGGTCAGCGGGGTGACCTACAAGCCAGACGTGAGCGACGTGCGCGAGTCCCCTGCCCTCGAGATCTACGCCGGGCTGCGCGACGCCGGGGCCGACGTGGCGTTCTACGACCCGCTCGTGCCCAGCATCCGCCTGGCGGAGGGGACCACGGCATACGGCCTGGAGTCACCGACCCAGCAGTCCCCCGAGCTCGCCGTCCTCGTGTGCCACCACGCCGAGGACGACCTGTCCTGGACCACCGACGTCCCGCTCGTGCTCGACGCGACCTTCCGGCTCGCGTCGTCGCACGGCTGGGACACCCTCTGACCGCACCACGAGAGGCACAACCATGCGCACCGTCGTCACCGGCGGCGCCGGCTTCATCGGCAGCCACCTCACGGACCACCTGCTGGCGATGGGCGACGAGGTGGTCGTGCTCGACGACCTGTCGACCGGGTCGCTCACCAACCTGGACGCCGCGTCGGCCTCCCCCGCGTTCACCTTCCTGCTGGGCAGCATCCTCGACCAGGCCGTGGTGCGCGAGGCGGTGCGAGACGCGGACCGCATCTTTCACCTCGCGGCCGCCGTGGGGGTCCACCGGATCGTCGACGACCCGCTGACCAGCCTGCGCACCAACATCCACGGCACCGAGACGGTGCTGGAGGCCGCCCTGGCCGAGCGCGCCGAGCTGCTCATCACCTCCACCAGCGAGATCTACGGCAAGAACACCGCCGACGCCCTCTCGGAGGACGCCGACATGACCCTCGGCTCACCCCTGCTGTCCCGGTGGAGCTATGCCGCCGCCAAGGGGCTCGACGAGGCCATGGGGCATGCCTACTGGACGGAGTTCGGCCTGCCGGTCTCCATCGTGCGGCTGTTCAACACGGTGGGTCCGCGGCAGACCGGTCGCTACGGGATGGTCGTCCCCAACCTCGTGGGGCAGGCGCTGCGGGGCGAGCCGCTCACGGTCTACGGCGACGGCCAGCAGACCCGCTGCTTCTCCTACGTGGGGGACGTGGTGCCGGCGATGGTGGCCATCCAGGAGGCGCCCGCGTCGCGGTGCGACGCCTTCAACCTCGGTGGCGCGCTGGAGATCTCGATCCTCGACCTCGCCGCACGCATCATCGACGTCCTGGGCAGTCGCAGCGAGGTCGTCCTCGTCCCCTATGACCAGGCCTACGGGCCGGGCTACGAGGACATGCGCCGGCGGGTGCCGGACAACGCGAAGTCCCGCGCCCTCGTGGGCTTCGAGGCCCGGACCGGGATCGACGAGATCATCAGGCTCGTCGCGGCCGACCAGCGCCGGCGGTCCACCGCCCCGGCGCCGGCGCCCGTCCCGCGGCCGACGGCTGCCGGTCGCGCGGATGCGGTCGCGCTGGCCGGTCCCGCCGACTCGGGACGGACGCGCTGAGGGACGGATGACCGACGGGGACCGGAGCCGTGCCGCACGGCGGCCTCGCCGGCGTCCGCGCGCCCGCGTGCTGGCCGCCGTGGCCGTGCTCGTCCTCGCCGTCGGTGCGCTGGTGGCGGCCGTGAGCCCGTGGCGCCCCCGGGGGTGGCTCGGCGGCGACCCGCCCCTCGTCATGGGGGCCATCCCGCACTGGGACCAGGCGGACGCCCTCGACACGCTGACGAGGCACCCCGGGACGGTCACCGTGGCCTCGCCCTGGTCCTACGGGGTGGGCGAGGACGGCCGCCCCGTCCTGCAACCCGGGCTGAGCAGGGACTCCGAGCGAGCGCTCAACCAGCGCCTGCGTGACCTGGACCTGCAGATCATCCCGACCGTCGCCAACACCACCGCGGGGCTGTGGGACGAGGTCACCATCGGCGCCGTGATGGCCGACCAGGGCCGCCGGGGAGCGCACGTGGATGCCCTGGCCCGCCTGGTGGAGGACCAGGGCTACGACGGGCTGCAGCTGGACTACGAGAACGTCCCGCCGGAGCGGCGGGAGGCCTATGTCGCCACCGTCCGGGCCCTCGCCGAGCGGCTGCACGACCGGGGTCGGGTGCTGTGGGTGACGGTGCACGCCAAGGAGACCGACGCCGGCTACGACGCGCGCAACCTCGCCCAGGACTACCGCGCGCTGGGCGCGAGCGCCGACCGGGTCGTCCTCATGGCCTACGACTGGCACTGGGAGACCGGGCCCGCCGGGCCCATCGGGCCGGCGGACTGGGTGGACCGGGTGATCAGGTATGCCGTCACCCAGGTGCCTCGCGACAAGCTGGTGCTCGGTGTCGGGCTGTTCGGCTACGACTGGGGAGGGGCGAGGACGCAGGTGCTGACGTGGCGGCAGATCACCGAGCAGGCGGAGGTACGCCGCAGCGACGAGCTGTGGGACGTCGCCAGCCAGTCTCCGCACCTGGCCTACGAGCAGGACGGGGCCCGGCACGAGGTGTGGTACGAGAACGCCCGCAGCGTGCGCGAGAAGCTGCGGCTGGCCTCCGCCCACCAGGTGTCGGGGGTCGCGCTGTGGCGGCTCGGCCGTGAGGACCCGGCGATCTGGGACCTGCCGCAGACCGTATGGCGGACCGACCCGAGGCGGTGACCGCCCGACGCCGTACGAGCTCAGTCCGTCGTCACCCCGGACGTGGTCACCAGCCGCGTCCAGGGACCACGAGGCACCTCCGAGGCCTCCACGAACTGCCAGCGGATCCGGTCCGTGTCGCCGTCGAGCTCGGCGAAGCCCAGGCAGCCGTTGAGCGCCGGCGACACGTCCATCCCCGACCCGCCGTAGCGACGGTTGGCCGGGCGGGCATCGGTGTGCTCGAAGACGTAGGCGGCGTCGTGGTACTCCCCCGGTCCGGCGTCCTGGACCTGCCCGTAGCACGTGGCGCCGTTCGGCCCCACGAGGCGCACCCAGCGGTTCTTGAGGTAGGAGAACGACCGGTCCGCGCACCGCCCGGCGTACCCCGGGTCGTCGGCCCAGGGCACGACCCGGCACCGGCTCTCCCACCCGACGGGGTCGTTGAGGTCGTCGAACGGCACGTCGAGGTAGAAGGGGTTCTCCCGCGGCGTCATCCGGGTCGGGAACCACCCGCCCGCCGCCGTCCGGCGCTCGGTGCGGGACTCCCCGGCGACGACCACGCCGTCGCAGCCGCCGTAGTGCTCGAACCAGCGCGCGTCGTAGGTCGAGATGCGCTGCGACCCGTCCGGCGCCGTCGGGTCGAAGATCTCGCCGACCCAGAAGGTGGTCGAGACGATCCCCGTGTGCCAGGGGTAGGTGCGCCGGGGCAGCGGCGCGACGTTGCGCTTGGGCGCCACCGGCCGCGAGGGGGCGGCCGACGCGGTCGGCGTGCCGCCGATGCCGGGGGCGGCGCTGGTGTCCGGACCGCGTGGGGTGGGAGTGGCTGCGGTGGGGGTGACTCCGGTGGGGGCGCCTGCGCTGGGCGCCCGAGGCGGGGGCGCCGAGGCACCGGAGCTCGGGGGCCGGTCCAGGGCCATCCGCGCCAGCGCCACGGCCAGCAGCCCGACGCACGCGATCGCGATCAGGACGGTGGCCGTGCGGACGCCGACCCTGCCCGCCGCGAGGTGACGGCCCACCCTCACCGGCGCGCGAGGGGGGTGGCCGGGGCGATGCGCGTGCCCTCGGGCACCTCACCCGGTCCCGGCACGTAGGTGCTGGCTGCCGCGTCCTGACGTCGCAAGGTGGTGGCGCCCTGCGGGGTGGCCTGCGCCGGTCTCGCCCGCGTCGGGCGACGGCCGGGGGTGGCGCCGGGGCTGGGGGCGCTGACGACGAGCCGGCGCGCGGACGCGGTCGCTGTCGGGGACGTGGCCGGGACCTCGGTCAGGGCGTAGTCGTCCGTCGTGAGCACACCGTTCGCGATGAGCGCGAGACCGAAGCTCAGGCCGGTCGCCCCCGCCGGTGCCGGCGGGGTGGTGAAGGCCGCGCGCTGCCAGGTGGGGGCGGCCGCGATCCAGGGGCTGGACGTCCAGTAGCGCCAGGCGCCGGACCCGTCGCGGTAGTAGAGTGCGATCTGGGACACGGCCGTCGACGTGAACCACGTGCTGACCTCGTAGGTGCGACCCGGCACCACCGACGGCGAGCAGGTGCCCAGGTCGAGCGTGGGCAGCAGCTTGGCGTCCCCGTCCTGGTACCCCGTCATCGTCAGCTGCTCGGCGGCCGCGCCGGTGCGGCTCGCCGTGCTGCGGGCCCAGCTCGGGGTGTTGGTCCCCCAGCCGCCGGGCTGGAAGCACGACGGGAAGCCGGTGAACCCGTCGACGGCCTCGAGCGAGGGGTTGGTCAGGGCGTTGTCCCCCGGCTGCGTCGGTGGTGTCCCCGGCACGGGGACGGGGACGGAGTAGGCGGGGTATGCGGCGCCGAGGTAGGCCCGCACCTGCTGGTCGACGGTGCGGACCGTGGTGTTGTTGGAGGCCGTCCGCGCGTAGGCCGCGAGCCAGGTGGTGAACTGGCCGAAGACCTGCGGGGTGACCGAGCGGTCGGCCGGGCAGTCCGCGGTGCCCAGCGGGGCGCAGACGCGGTGGAAGGTGAGGATCACCCATCCGCCCGAGCGCGTGCTCGCGGCGGTGACCTGGCTCTTGAGGCTGGCCAGCGTCCAGCGGGAGTCGACCTGGTCCGGGGCCCGCAGGTAGTAGGGGTCGGGCGGCGGAGACGTCTCGGCCCGGACGCAGCCGGTGCAGCCGAAGGGGCTGCGGACGTCGCCGAGGCCACGGGCGGTGGTGTAGCCGCAGTCCTGAGCGGCCTGCTCGACGGCGGGGTTGGCGACGCTGAAGGGGTAGGCGAAGCTCACGGGACGGAACCCCCACTCGTCGAGCGTGGCCCGGTCGTTGCAGATCTGCCGACGGACCTCCTGGGCCGGAATCTGGACGAGGTCCGGGTGGGTCACCGTGTGACCCCCGATCTCGTTGCCGTCGGCCGCCATCGCCGTCAGGTCCGCTCGCGACAGGTAGCCGGGCGCCCCGACCCACCCCGACACCACGTAGAAGGTGCCGGCGAGGCCCGCAGCGCGCATGGTCCGCTGAGCCGCCAGCTGGTCCGCGTCGCCGTCGTCGAAGGTGAGGGTCACGACCGTCGGGTTGGTGGCTGCCCCCGCCGTGACGGTGGGCACCTGCACGAGGACCCCGGCGACGAGGATGGCAGCCACCACGAGGGCGGACAGCACCGGGCGGAACCTCTGGGACGAGCTGCGGTCCATTGAGAGCCTCCCCGGCCTCGAGCGTGTGACGCGCCTCACGTCGCAGCGTAGACCTCGGCGGACGACCGGGGAAGAGCGACCCAGGCCCACCTGCTGTCCCACGCGTCGGGTGGCGCCCAGCCTCGCACCGGGGCATGACGAAAGGCCCGGTCCAGGTGGACCGGGCCTTTCGTGACTGGTGCGCCGCCAGGGATTCGAACCCCGAACCCAGTGATTAAGAGTCACTTGCTCTGCCATTGAGCTAGCGGCGCAACGAGGTAAGACCTTACCAGGTCAGAGGGGGCTACATGAAATCAAGGTGACCCCGCCGTGACGGGGCCACCTCGATCAGGTCGCTGGGGGTGTCAGCCGCGGTTGCGGCGAGCCACGCCGAGGCTGATGAGGACGGCCCCGACGGCGGCCAGGCCGGTGGCGACGCGGTCCATGCGCAGCTCGCCGTCGGCGTCGTGCGTGGCCTCGTCGACCTTGAGGCGGGCCTGGTCGGCCTTGACCTGCGCGCGGGACCGCAGGTCCGCGAAGGTGGTCTGCGCGGCCGGGTCGGCGTGCTGGCCGTGGCTCTCCGAGCGCGACTTCAGCTCGTCGATCTTGGCGGTGGCGGTCGCCTTGAGCTCCTCGCCCTTGAGCGTCGCGGTGGTCTTGAGCTCCTCGGCCTTGAGCGTCGCCGTGGTCTTGAGCTCCTCCGCCTTGGCCTTGGCCTGGTCGGCCACGGACGCGTCGGAGTGGGAGGTCGTGGTCGTCCCCGCGGACGAGTAGTGGCTCGGGCCCGTGGTCGCGCCGGCGGAGGTCCCCATCAGCGAGTGGTACTTGGCCATGACCGTCTCGCGCAGCTGGCGCTTCTGGTCGGCCACGATGTTCTTGGGCTGGGCGCGGAAGGCCAGCTCGTCGATCGTGGCGGCCAGGCGCTCACGGCTCTTGGCGATGTCGGACTCGAGGTCGGACACGGACTTGTTGGGCTGCTCGGTCACGATGCTCTCCTAGCGTGGGGGGATGCGCGGGACGCAGGTCTTGCGTCGACGATAACGCAGGTGGGGCGCCCCTCGTCGGAGCATCCGCCTGCGCGGCTGGGGTTCGGCATACCCCGTAGGCTCGTGCTGCATCCCGACCAGCCCGCCCGGAAGGATCCGCCATGCCCCGCCTCGACCCCGGTGACCAGGCCCCCGACTTCACCCTCCCCTCCGACACGGGCGAGCAGGTGTCCCTGAGCGACCTGCGCGGGCGCAAGCTCGTGATCTTCTTCTACCCCGCGGCCATGACGCCCGGGTGCACCGCCGAGGCCTGCGACTTCCGGGACTCGCTCGGGTCGCTGCAGGCGGCGGGCTACGAGGTCGTCGGCATCTCCAAGGACAAGCCGGAGAAGCTCGCGACCTTCCGCGAGAAGGAGGGGCTCACCTACCCCCTGCTCGGCGACCCGGGCCTGGACGTGCTCAAGGCCTACGGCGCCTACGGCGAGAAGAAGAGCTACGGCAAGACGATCGAGGGCGTGATCCGCTCCACGATCGTGCTGGACGAGCAGGGCCGCGTCGAGCTGGCGAAGTACAACATCAAGGCCAAGGGGCACGTCGCCTCGCTGTCCAAGGCCCTGAGCCTCGCCGAGTAGCCTTGGCCTCCCGCCCGGTCGCCGTCGTGCACCGGGCCCCGCGCACGTGGTGGAACTGGCAGACACGCAGGATTTAGGTTCCTGTGCTCCGGCGTGCGGGTTCGAGTCCCGCCGTGCGCACCTCTGAGAGAGTGGTCGTATGCCGACCGCCGACCTCCGCGTCCCCTCCGGCCCGGGCATCCCCCGCGGGCTCGTGGTGCCGGCGTCCGAGCTGACGGAGCGGTTCTCGCGCGCGTCCGGCCCCGGCGGCCAGGGCGTCAACACGACGGACTCGCGCGTGCAGCTCTCGTGGGCGCCCGCCACCTCGACCGCCCTCAGCGAGGCGCAGCGGGCGCGGGTGGTGCAGGCGCTGGAGCCGCGGCTCGTCGACGGGGTGATCACCATCGACGCCTCGGAGCACCGGTCCCAGCGCCAGAACCGCCAGGCGGCGCGGCACCGGCTGGCGGAGGGCGTCCGCGCGGCCCTGGCTCCCCCACCGCCACCGAGGCGGGCGACCAAGCCCACCAAGGGATCTCAGCGCCGGCGCCTCGCCGCCAAGTCGCGCCGTGCGGACGTGAAGTCCGGACGAGGGCGCGTGACCCGCGCCGACGACTGACGTCTCGCGCGACGCTGGACACCGGGCCGACACCTGTCGCCCGCACCCCGCGACCCGAGCCCCGCGTGCCGAACCTTGCGACCCAGCAGCAGGATTCAGGCCAGCAGGCGGGCGATCTCGGGCGCGAGCGCGCGGAAGGCCTTGCCGCGGTGGGAGATCGCGTTCTTGTCCTCGGCGGAGAGCTCGGCCGCGGTGCGGGTGCGGCCCTCGACCTGCAGGATCGGGTCGTAGCCGAAACCGTTGGTGCCGCGCGGCTCTCGCGTCAGCGTTCCCGGGAAGTCGCCCTCGCGGCACACGGTCGTGCCGTCCGGCAGGGCGAGCACCGCGGCGCACCGGAAGCGTGCCCCACGATGCTCGTCGGGCACGTCGGCGAGCTGGTCCAGCAGCAGCCGCAGGTTGGCGACGTCGTCGCCGTGCCGCCCGGACCAGCGGGCCGAGAACACACCAGGGGCACCGCCGAGCACGTCGACGGCCAGCCCCGAGTCGTCCGCCACGGCAGGGAGGTTCGTCATGCGCGCGGCGTAGGCGGCCTTGAGCGTCGCGTTGGCCTCGAAGGTCACGCCGGACTCGACGACGTCCTCCAGGTCGGGGAACTCCCCCAGACCCACGACCTCGACGCCCGGCAGCGAGGCGCGCAGGATCGTCTCGAGCTCGCGGATCTTGCCGGCGTTACGGGTGGCGAGGACGATCCGGCTCACTGCACGCGCTCCCGCGGCGTGGCGTCGAGCGCCGACTGCTGCAGCTCGGTCAGCCGCTCGCAGCCCGTGGCCGCCAGCGCGAGCAGGGCGTCCAGCGCGGCCTTGTCGAACGGCTCGGCCTCGGCCGTGCCCTGCACCTCGACGAAGCGCCCGTCGCCGGTCATGACGACGTTCATGTCGGTGTCGGCGGTCGAGTCCTCGGGGTAGTCGAGGTCGAGCACCGGCACCCCCTTGACCACGCCCACCGAGATGGCGGCGACCGAGTCGCGCAGGGGCTTGGCGCCCTTGGCGATCGCGCCGCTCGTGACCCCACCGGCGATGGCGTCGGCGAGAGCGACATACGCGCCGGTGATCGCGGCCGTCCGGGTCCCGCCGTCGGCCTGCAGCACGTCGCAGTCCAGGACGATGGTGTTCTCCCCCAGCTGGTCCAGGTCGACCACGGCCCGCAGCGAACGTCCCACCAGGCGCGAGATCTCGTGCGTGCGGCCACCGATCTTGCCCTTGACCGACTCGCGGTCCGAGCGGGTGTTGGTCGAGCGCGGCAGCATGGAGTACTCCGCCGTGACCCAGCCGCGGCCCTGCCCCTTCATCCAGCGCGGCACGCCCTCGGTGAAGCTCGCGGCGCACAGGACGCGCGTGCGCCCGAACTCCACGAGCACCGACCCCTCGGCGTGGTCGAGCCAGTTGCGGGTGATGCGGACGTCGCGGAGCTGGTCGGGCGTGCGCCCGTCGTGGCGTGCAGTCATGGACCTCACCTTATCGAGCCCGTATGCCGGGCCCGCCCGCTCGCGGCGTACGGCACCCGGCGGTGGACGGCATACAGGCTCGGCACAGGTGGGTCCAGGGATTGCGTGGCGGCGCGCGCAGGCACGCCACATTTGTTTCACTGGTGGAATGAGCCCCCAGCCTGGTCGCCATCGCCCCCATCGAACCGGGACCGGAGTGCCGCGACCAGGCCGCTGGCTGCTCGCCGCGCTGGTGGTGGTCGTCGCCTGGCTCGCCGTCGGCGGGCTCGGCGGCCCCAAGATCGGCGGCCTGTCCTCGGTGCAGAAGAACGACCAGGCGGCCTTCCTGCCCGCCAGCGCCGAGTCGACCAAGGCCCGCGAGGTGGCCGAGCGCTTCCAGGAGCAGTCGACGCTGCCGTTCTTCGTCGTGGTCGAGCGCGAGTCAGGGCTCACCGCCGCCGACCGGGCCGCGGCCCAGAGCTATGTCGACTCGATCCCCTCACTGACCCTGCCGGGGGCACCCCAGGTCAGGCTGCAGTCCCTGCTCGCGGGGCCCGCCGTCGCGATCCCCTCCCCGGACGGCAAGGCGCTGCTCGTCCCCGTCAGCGTGGACTCGACCAAGACCGACACCGAGATCGACGGGGTCAAGCCCGTCGGCGCGGTGGCCGAGGCGCTGCGCACCCATCGGGACGCCGTCCTCGCCGGGAGCGGCCTGCAGGCGTACGTCGCCGGGCCTGGCGGCTTCACGGCCGACCTGGTCAAGGCCTTCGGGGGGATCGACGGGGTGCTCCTGCTCGTGGCGCTGGGCGTGGTGCTGGTGATCCTGCTCGTCGTCTACCGCAGCCCCGTCCTGCCGTTCGCCGTCCTCGCCACCGCGGTCTTCGGGCTCGCCGCCGCGGGGCTGGTCATCTATCCCCTCGCCGAGGGCGGCCACCTCACCCTGTCCGGGCAGAGCCAGGGCATCCTGTCGATCCTCGTGGTCGGCGCGGCGACGGACTACGCGCTGCTGCTGGTCGCGCGCTACAAGGAGGAGCTGCACGACGACGAGGACCACCGCGTGGCCATGCGGCGCGCCTGGCGCGGCACGGTCGAGCCCATCGTCGCCTCCGGCGGCACCGTCATCCTCGGGCTGCTCTGCCTGCTGCTGTCCGACCTCGGCAACAACGCCAGCCTCGGCCCCATCGGCGCCCTGGGCATCGTGGGCGCCATGCTCGCCGCCCTCACCTTCCTGCCCGCGGTGCTGCTGCTCGCCGGTCGGCGCATCTTCTGGCCGGCCATCCCCCGCGTGGACCACGTGCACTCCGAGTACGCGGTCGCGACGGCTCCGGCAGACGAGCCCGGCTCTGCTGCACCGACCTCGACGACCTCGGCGGGTGCGAAGCGGGGCGTCTGGGGCCGCGTCGCCGGCCTGGTCGGGCGCCACCCGCGTCGCGCCTGGGTGCTGTCGGCGCTGGGGCTCGCCGTGTGCGCGGCGTTCGTGCCCGTGCTGCGCGCGGACGGCGCGCCGCAGTCGACCTACTTCACCACCGAGGTCGAGTCCGTCACGGGCAACAAGGCCCTGGCCCGGCACTTCCCCGGCGGGTCCGGCTCGCCCGTGCAGGTCATCGTGCCCTCCGCCACGGCCGCCCAGGTCACCACCGCCCTCCAGGGCGTCGACGGGGTCGCGTCGGTCGTGCCGCTCACCGCGCAGGCCGGGAGCACGGGTGGCGGACGGCCCGGTCAGGGCGCGCCGCCCAAGGTCGTCGACGGTCGTGTGCTGCTCCAGGCCACGACGACGCCGGCCGCCGACACGCCGGAGGCGCAGGACGTCGTGCGCGGCATACGGTCTGTCGTGCACCCGATCGCCGACGGCGCCCTCGTGGGAGGCGTCGCCGCCCAGGGCCTGGACTCCCGCGACGCCGGGGTGCACGACCTGCGGACGGTCGGGCCCGCCATCCTGCTCGTCGTCTTCGTGGTGCTCGTGGTCCTGCTGCGCTCGATCGTGGCGCCGGTCCTGCTGACCCTCGCCAACGTGCTGAGCTTCGCCGCGACGATGGGGGTCTTCGCGGTGCTGTTCACCTGGGTGCTCGACTACCCCGGCTTCGACCCGACCGTGCCGCTGTACGGCTTCGTGTTCCTGATCGCGCTGGGGATCGACTACTCGATCTTCCTCATGACCCGGGTGCGCGAGGAGAGCCGCAAGCGCGGGACCCGCGAGGGCGTGCTCGTCGGGCTGGCCGTCACCGGCGGCGTCATCACCAGTGCCGGGATCGTGCTGGCCGCGACCTTCTCGGCGCTCGGGGTGCTGCCGCTGAGCTTCCTGGTGCAGATCGCGTTCATCGTGGCGTTCGGGGTGCTGCTGGACACCTTCGTGGTGCGCTCGCTGCTCGTGCCGGCGCTGGTGCGCGAGCTCGGCGACCGCGTCTGGTGGCCCTCCGCCCTGTCCCGCCGGCGGTAGAGGCATCGACCGGCCGTCGTCCCCCAGGCTGATGCCTCTGCCCCCGGCGGGTCCTAGGCGGTCGGCGGGCGGCTCTCACCGGGGGGCCGCGGGCCGTGACGGACGGGACAACAGCTCCGCGACCTGACCCTCGAGCCTGGTCAGGAGGCCCTCGATCGTCGCGTCGTCCCAGGCCAGGTCGGGGTCCGGCTCGAGATGGCTGAGCAGCAGCCCCACCAGCAGCCGCTCGGGCTCTGACCAGGCCGCCTCTCGAGATGCGCCGAGCAAGCGGGCCGTATGCCGCTCGTCCAGCCACGCCGGTCGCGGCAGGGCCCGCAGGACCACGCCGGTCATCATCGCCCCGGTCGCGCCGGACAGCGCACGGAAGCCGTCGTCCCCCTGCAGGGGCGGCGCCAGGCGATAGCCGATGAGCCCGACGAGGTTGGCGTAGATCCCGGCCCGCCGGGCGACGAACGCCTCCTCGGCCTCGGCGAGCGCCGACCCCACCGCCTCACGGACGGCCCCCTCGGGCAGCCCCTGGTAGGTCGCCGCCAACGACACGAAGGTGCGCCAGCGCGGGGAGGCGACGATGCGTCGTACGTCCAGGTCGACCGAGACCCGGAGCGCCTCCACGACCAGGTCCCGGCGCCCCTCCTCGCTGCCGAGGTCGGCCCGGTGGTCGTCGACGACCTCGAGGAGGCGGACGAGGTCCTGCTCGGTCTCGGGGATCAGGGACGTGCGCCGCACGGTCTCCACGAGCACGTCGGCCAGGAAGGCCTCACGGCTCGGCCAGCGGCGGTATGCCGTCGCGCGGGAGACGCCCGCCTCGGCGATCACGGCCTCCATGCCGACATCGGCGAGGCTCACCGTCATGCCCTGGGCCTCGATGCGGGTGAGGGCCGCGTCGAGCATGCGGTCCGCGACGGGGTCCTCCCCATGGCGTCGGGGACGGATCGGGGATCCCCCTGATGCCGGAGCGCGAGTCATGCGACATAGTGTCTCACAACAGCGATGCGACATCATGTCTCACCGCGGAGAGGACACTCATGAAGCTCTGGATGTGGATCACCCTGGCCGTCGTCATCGCGGTGGCGGCAGCGGTCGTCTACGCCTATGCCAAGCCCAACCCGAACGCCGGGGACCCCACCAAGCTGCAGCGCACCGTCAGCAGCGCCGAGCAGCACACCCTGGACACGGTGACCATCACCGGCGACCAGCTCACGGCGGCGACCTGCGCGGATGGCGCCGCCTGCTACCTGGCCGTGGACGGCGTCGTCTACGACATGAGCGGGTTCCCGTCGTGGATGAAGCGGGGTCGCCACCACGGGATCGAGGCGGGCACGGACGCGACGGAGGCCTTCGTGAGGTCGGGGCACGCGAGGGACAAGCTGCAGTCGATGCCGGTCGTCGGTCGCCTGCGCCGCTGAGACCCGCCGGGGGTAAAGGCATCAGCCTGGGGAACGAAGGCCGGTCGATGCCTCTGCCGGCGGCGGGTCAGAGGGGGTAGGTGCGCTCGGGCTCGGCGAGCTCGACCTCGCCCGCCCACACCGCCGCGGCCTGGGCGCGGCACACCTCGGGGTCGTTCCAGGACGGGATGTGCGTCAGCATCAGCCGCTGCACTCCCCCGGCCACGACCGCCGCGGCGGCCGCGCGCGACCCGGTCAGGTGGATGTCGCGCGTCTCGTCGCGCCCGTCCACGAACGCCGAGTCCGCCAGCGCCAGCGTCGCCCTCGTGAACAGCTCGGACAGCTCGGGGCAGGAGTCGGTGTCGCCGCTGTAGGCCAGCACCTGCCCGTCCGCCTCCACGCGCAGGCCATAGGCCTCGACGGGGTGGTTGACGGGGATCGGGGTGACCGTGAACGGTCCGATCCGCACCGGCTGCCGGGCCTCCCACTCGCGGTAGTCGAGCTGACCGGCCAGCGCCGAGCCCTCCTCGCCGCCGTAGGCCTCGGCCATCCGCCGCTCCACGCCGTGGGGACCGTGCACGGGCAGGCGCCCGCCGTCCGCGCGGGCCGGGGAGTACTTGCGCGTGACGTAGAGCCCGCACACGTCCAGGCAGTGGTCGGGGTGCAGGTGCGAGAGCAGGACCGCGTCGATCTCGTCGAGCGCCAGGTGCCGCTGCAGCACGCCGAGCGCGCCGTTGCCGAGGTCGAGCAGGATCGACCAGGTGCGGCCGGCCTCGTCGTCGGCCTGCACGAGATAGCAGGAGGCGGGCGACTGCGGCCCCGGGAAGGACCCCGAGCATCCGATCACGGTCATTCTCACGGGGCACCTCTGTCGTCGGCGAACACGGTGTCCACCTCGGGGCCGAGGAAGCGCCGCGCCAGCCGACGGAACTCCTCGGGGTCGCCGGTGGTGGTGAACCCGTGGGACGGAGGCCCCTGGTCGGCCGGTCGCAGCGCGTCACCGTCGGCGAGCACGCGGTAGACGTCCTTGGCAGTCTCCTCGGCGGACGACACCAGTGTCACCGTGTCTCCCATCACATAGGAGATGACGCCCGTGAGCAGCGGATAGTGCGTGCAGCCGAGGATGAGGGTGTCGACGCCCTGGGCGATCACCGGCTCGAGATAGCCGCGCGCGACCTCGAGCACCTCGTGACCGCCCGTCACCCCCGACTCCACGAACTCCACGAACCGCGGGCACGGCTGGCTGACGACGCGGATCTGCGGGGCCGCCGCGAAGGCGTCCGGGTAGGCCCGGCTCTGGTGGGTCCCCCGCGTCGAGATGACGCCGACGACGTCGTTGCGGGTGGCGGCGGCCGCGCGTCGCACGGCCGGCCGGATCACCTCCACCACGGGCACGTCATACCGCTCCCGCGCGTCGTGCAGGACGGCGGCGCTCGCGGTGTTGCACGCGATGACCAGGACCTTGACGCCGTGGTCGACGAGCCGGTCCAGGCACTCCAGCGCATAGCGGCGGGTCTCGGCGATCGGGCGGGGGCCGTATGGCGCCCGCGCCGTGTCACCGAGGTAGGCGATGGACTCGCTCGGCAGCTGGTCGAGCACGGCCCGGGCCACCGTGAGACCCCCGTAGCCGGAGTCGAAGATGCCGATGGGTGCGTCGCTCACCCGACCGAGGATAGGGGTTGGCGAGCCGTCAGCCGTCGTGCGACTCCGACCTCATCCGCGACAGGAAGGCCTGGGTCCGCTCGTGCCTCGGGTTGCCGATGACCTCGCGCGGAGGGCCCTGCTCGACGACGACCCCGGCGTCCATGAAGACGACGTGGTCGG
The DNA here is from genome assembly GCF_002453335.1 of Arsenicicoccus sp. UBA6765. Classification (NCBI taxonomy): domain Bacteria; kingdom Bacillati; phylum Actinomycetota; class Actinomycetes; order Micrococcales; family Intrasporangiaceae; genus Arsenicicoccus; species Arsenicicoccus sp. UBA6765. Next base: position 21,124 of record NZ_DKGR01000008.1, on the reverse strand, counting down.
CCACCTCCCGGGCGAACGCCATCTCGTGGGTCACCACGATCATCGTCATGCCGCTGGCCGCGAGCTCGCGCATGACCGTCAGCACCTCGCCGACCAGCTCGGGGTCGAGCGCGGACGTCGGCTCGTCGAAGAGCATCAGCTTGGGCTGCATCGCCAGCGCCCGCGCGATCGCGACGCGCTGCTGCTGCCCGCCGGACAGCTGGCTGGGATAGGCGTCGGCCTTCTCCGCCAGGCCGACCCGGTCGAGCAGCTGCACGGCCCGCTCCCTGACCTCGGCCTTGCGCTCCCCCTTGACCTGGATCGGCGCCTCCATGACGTTGGCGAGCGTCGTCATGTGTGGGAAGAGGTTGAACCGCTGGAACACCATGCCGATCTCGCGCCGCTGCGCCGCGACCTGCTTGTCGGTCAGGTGGTGCAGCCGCCCGCCCACGTCGCGGTAGCCCATGAGGTCGCCGTCGACCCAGATGCGGCCGCCGTCGATCGACTCGAGCTGGTTGATGCACCGCAGGAAGGTCGTCTTGCCCGACCCGGACGGCCCGAGCAAGCACACGACCTGCCCCTGGTGGACGTCCATGTCGATGCCCTTGAGCACCTCGTTGCCGTGGAACGCCTTGTGCACGTTGACGGCGTGCACCAGCGGTATGCCGGCCCGGCCGGCGTCTCGCGCGTCACCGTCACGCCCGGTGGCGGCGGGCTCCGTCATACGGCTGCTCATCAGTGGCTCCCCGTGGTCGCGAGCAGACGGTTGACCTGCTGGTCCTTCTTGCTGGGCCGGGTCCCGAAGCCCTTGCCGAAGTGCCGCTCGAGGTAGAGCTGGCCGACCATGAGGACCGAGCACACGACGAGGTACCAGCACACGGCCGCCATCATCGTGGGCATGATCTGCAGGGTCCGCTGGCCGATGACCTGGGTCTGGTAGAAGAGCTCGGCGCTGATCGGCACGGCCGACAGCAGCGAGGTGTCCTTGACCATGGCGAGGGTCTCGTTGCCGGTGGGCGGCACGATGACGCGCATGGCCTGCGGCAGCACGATCCGGCGCATGGTCTTGCCGCCGGGCATGCCGAGCGCCTGCGCGGCCTCGCGCTGCCCCTGGTCGACGGACAGGATCCCGGCGCGGGCGATCTCGGCCATGTAGGCCGCCTCGGACAGGCCGAGCCCGATGATGCCGGCCCACAGCGTCGACGAGAAGGCGTTGACGTCGATCTGGGTGATGGTCAGGTCGGTCCCCAGGCCCAGCGCCCCCGCGAGCTGCCGGCCGAAGGGCACGCCCAGGGTCAGCTCGGGATAGAGGTAGCCGACCCCGGTACCCAGCATGACCAGCAGGACGAGCCGCGGGATGGAGCGGAAGAACCACGTGTAGGCCGCGGCCGTGAACGTCAGCACGGGGTTGGACGACAGGCGCATCACAGCGAGGATCACGCCCAGCGTGACGCCGATGACCATCGCGCCGAGGGTGCCGAGGATGGTGCCCATGATCAGGCCGTTGAGCACGGGCTTGTAGTTCATGACCTTGACCATGAACGCCAGGTCCCAGCGCTCGTTGGTGAGGAAGGAGCTCACCATCATGGCCAGGAGGACGAGGATGACGGCGACGGCGACCCAGCGCCAGGGGTGCCGGACGGGCCGGGCGTCGATGGCGCCCGGCCGGTCCGTCGTGCTGTCCGGCTGTCCCTGCTGCTGCGGCGACCTCGAGACGGAATCAGCCATGGATCAGGGGTTCACCGGGAACGCGGTGACGGCGCCGTCGGCGTTGTTCCACTTCTCGAGGACCTTCTTGTAGTCCCCGGACTTCTCCATCGCGGCGAACGCCCCGCCGATGGCCTCGGCCAAGGCCTGCTGGTCCTTGGGGACGACGATGCCGTACGGCGCGGAGTCGTAGAGCTCGCCGACCTTCTCCAGCTGGCCGTTGGTCTGCTTGACGGCGTAGTTGGTGATCGGGGAGTCGGCGGCCATGGCGTCGACCTTGCCCGACGACAGGTCGGCGGTGACCTTGGACTGCTCGGTCTCGACGATCTGGGTGATGGCCGGCTGGCCGGCGTCGGTGCACTTCTTGGAGCGGGCCGTCAGGTCGTCGATCTGGACGGTGCCCTTCTGGACACCCACCTTGAGGCCGCACGCCTTGGCCGGGTCGACCTGCTTGGGGTTGCCCTTCTTGACCGCCCACAGGGTGCCGGCGTTGAAGTACTGCACCATGTTGACCTTCTGCTTGCGATCGGCGTTGATCGTGAACGACGAGACGCCGACGTCGAACTTGCCGGAGGTGACCCCGAGGATGATCGACGGGAACTCGGCGTTCTGGAACTCCGCCTTGAGACCGAGCTTCTGCGCCGCGGCGGTGAACAGGTCGACGTCCATGCCGGTGACGGTCTTGCCGTCGTCGCCGATGAACTCGTTTGGGGCGTAGGACGCGTCCGAGCCGACCTTGAGGACGCCGGCCTGCTTGATCTTGGCGGGCACCTTGTCGGCGAGGGCCTGGTCGACGGCCTGGCTGGCGGCGGCGGTGGCCGATCCGGCGGCGCTGGAGGCCTTGGCGCCTCCGGACTCCAGCGAGTCCGACCCGCAGGCGGCGAGGGACAGGGACGAGGCGACCGCCAGGGCGGCGACGACCACCGAGGCTCGAGCGGGACGGATGGGCACGGGGCTACCTCCATAGGCATGAGTGAGCGGTGTGTGAACCATGCCACGCATGATCATGCCGGACAACGGATCGAGCCACGGACGGATGCGCTGCGCCCGAATCGTGACGTGAGCGGTCGGTGAGGTGCGGCGAGCGGCAGCCGCGCTGCTCAGCGGACCAACGCCTCTGCCAACGTCTCCTGGATCCAGGTCAGGAAGTCGTAGAGCGCGGCGGTCTGCACGTGCGGGTGGTCCTCGCCGTACTGCTCGACCAGCTCCTCGAGGGCCTCGGCGTCCTCGTCGGTCCGCAGCCCGAGCCGCTCCCCCAGCACCAGCCGCACGTCCGTGAGCGCGACGGTCAGCTGGCCGGCCTGCGCCGTCGTCAGCGTCAGGACCTCGGGGTCGGTGGCGTGCTCGAGCAGGGACACCGCGGCGTCGATGGTCGCGACCTTGCGCTGGCGCAGGCCCATCTCGGTGAGCCGGCGGAACTCCTGCGCCTCCTCCTCGGCCTGCTGCCCCTCGTCGCGGCGCGCGTCGGGGAACAGCCGCCGCAGCGCCGGGTCGGCCTGGCGCCGCGGTGGCTCGGCCGACAGGCCCGCCATGGCGTCGGTCAGCGGGTCGCCCGTGGGGTCGGGGATCGCCGGACCCATGCCCCGGATCAGGCGCCCCACCTGGACCAGCAGGCTGGCGACGAGCTCGCGCTCGTCCTCGTCGAGGTGCCCGACGATGCGGTCGCCGTGGCGTCGGAAGGCCTGCGCCATCTACTCGTCCTTCTGGTAGGTCGCCCACAGGCCGTAGCCCTGCAGCGCCTCGGTGTCGCGCTCCATCTCGTCGCGCGTGCCCGAGCTGACGACGGCGCGCCCCTCGAGGTGCACGCCGAGCATGAGCTTCTCGGCCTTGGCCCGGTCGTAGCCGAAGTACTCCTGGAAGACGTAGGTCACGTAGGACATGAGGTTGACCGGGTCGTTCCAGACGAGGGTCACCCAGGGCACGTCGGGGCTGATGAGCTCGTCCGACTGCGGCAGGTCGAGCTCGACGGGGGCGACGGACATGGTCGCCAGTCTAGGCAGAGTCCTCCGGCAGGGCAGCGGCCCGCTCCTCGTCGGTCAGCAGCCGCGACCGCGTCAGGAAGCGCAGCCCCTCGGGCGACTCCAGCGAGAAGCCCCCGCCCCGCCCGGGGACGGCGTCGATCGTCAGGTGGGTGTGCGCCCACGCCGCGTGCTGCGCCCGCGAGATCCAGACCGGTATGCCGGGAAGCCCCGGCGCCACCAGCCGACCGAGCAGCACGTCGGCGTCACCGGTCAGGAACTCCCCCTCGGGGTAGCACATCGGGGAGCTGCCGTCGCAGCACCCGCCGGACTGGTGGAACATCACGGGGCCGTTGCGGTCCACGAGCCGACGCAGCAGCTCTGCGGCGGCCTCGGTGAGCCCGACCCGCGACGGCGCCGGCTGCGGGATCTCGGCATACGACCGCTCCTGCGGAGCCGGGCACACCGCAGGGGTGACCGGCTCCGCAGGCTGGTGATCGCTCATCTCTAGAAGAACCCGAGCTTGTCGGGGCTGTAGGAGACCAGGAGGTTCTTGGTCTGCTGGTAGTGGTCGAGCATCATCTTGTGGTTCTCGCGGCCGATGCCCGACTGCTTGTAGCCGCCGAACGCCGCGTGCGCCGGGTATTGGTGGTAGCAGTTGGTCCACACACGGCCCGCCTGGATCGCGCGGCCCATCGTGTAGGCGCGGTGCATGTGCCGGGTCCACACGCCGGCGCCGAGGCCGTAGAGCGTCTCGTTGGCGGTCGCGAGCGCCTCGGCGTCGTCCTCGAACGAGGTCAGGGCGACGACGGGGCCGAAGATCTCCTCCTGGAAGATCCGCATGTCGTTGCGCCCCTCGAAGATCGTGGGCCGGATGTAGAACCCGCCCGCGAGGTCGCCCTCGAGCTCGGCCTTGTCGCCGCCGGTGAGGACCGTGGCGCCCTCCTCGCGACCGATCGCGAGGTAGCTCATGATCTTCTCGAACTGGTCGTTGGAGGCCTGGGCGCCCATCATCGTGTCGGTGTCCAGGGGATTGGCCTGGACGATCGCCTCGACCCGCTTGACCCCGTCGGCGACGAAGCCGTCGTAGATCGAGCGCTGCACGAGGGCGCGCGAGGGGCACGTGCAGACCTCGCCCTGGTTGAGCGCGAACATCGCGAAGCCCTCGAGCGCCTTGTCGTAGAACGCATCCTTGGTCTCCGCGACGTCCTCGAAGAAGATGTTGGGGCTCTTGCCGCCCAGCTCCAGGGTCACCGGGATGATGTTCTGGCTGGCGTACTGCATGATCAGGCGCCCGGTCGTGGTCTCGCCGGTGAAGGCGATCTTGGCGATGCGCGGGGACGAGGCCAGCGGCTTGCCCGCCTCGACCCCGAAGCCGTTGACGACGTTGACGACGCCCTCGGGGATCAGGTCGCCGATGAGCTCGACCAGCTTGAGGATCGACCACGGTGTCTGCTCGGCCGGCTTGAGGACCACGGCATTGCCCGCGGCGAGGGCCGGGGCGAGCTTCCAGACCGCCATGAGGATCGGGAAGTTCCACGGGATGATCTGCCCGACCACGCCGAGGGGCTCGTGGAAGTGGTAGGCCACCGTCGTCTCGTCGATCTGGCTGATGCCGCCCTCCTGCGCCCGCAGGCACCCTGCGAAGTAGCGGAAGTGGTCGATCGCCAGGGGGATGTCCGCGTTGAGCGTCTCGCGGATCGCCTTGCCGTTGTCCCAGGTCTCGATGACCGCGATGTCCTCGAGGTGCTCCTCCATCCGGTCGGCGATCTTGAGGAGCACGCGCGCGCGGTCGGCGGCGGAGGTCTTGCCCCAGGCCGGCGCCGCCTTGTGCGCAGCGTCGAGCGCCGCGTCGATGTCCTCCGCCGTGCCCCGCGCGACGCTGGTGAAGACCTGACCGGTCACCGGCGTCGGGTTGTCGAAGTACTCGCCCTTGACCGGGTCGGTCCACCGACCCCCGATCCAGTGGCCGTAGCGCTCCTTGATCTCGATCGAGGACTCGCTGCTGCCGGGCTGCGGATAGACGCTCATGGATGCTCCCATCGTCGTTGGTGGGTCGGTGGTCGATCGTTGCGGGTCGTCGGTGGCCGCGCTGGGCGTGACCGGGGTCACCACGCTACGACAGACCCGGGGCCCGCGCCCGAGGGGCGACGCGCCCAGAGGCTGGGCGGGGCGGCATACGGCCACTGCCTCCCCCGCCAGGGAGGGTCCGGTTAGAGTGCGTCGCGTGACTCGCAACGTGGCCGGCACGGCCCTCCTCACCGATCACTACGAGCTGACGATGCTGCAGGCCGCCCTGCACTCGGGCGCGGCCCACCGCGACTGCGTGTTCGAGGTGTTCGCGCGTCGGCTGCCGGACGGGCGTCGCTACGGGGTCGTCGCCGGGACCGGTCGGGTGGTGGAGGCCATCCGCGACTTCCGCTTCGGCGAGGACGAGATCGCGTTCCTGCGGGACAACGCCGTGGTGGACGAGGCGACCCTGGACTACCTGGCCTCCTATCGCTTCACCGGCGACGTCTGGGGCTACGCCGAGGGCGAGGTCTACTTCCCCGGCTCGCCGTTGCTCGTCGTCGAGGGGACGTTCGCGCAGGCCTGCATCCTGGAGACGCTCGTCCTGTCGATCATGAACCACGACTCCGCCATCGCCGGCGCCGGGTCACGCATGGTCACCGCCGCCGAGGAGCGCCCGCTCATCGAGATGGGCTCGCGGCGCACCCACGAGGAGGCCGCGGTGGCGGCGGCGCGGGCGGCCTACATCGTGGGGTTCGGCAAGACCTCCAACCTCGAGGCGGGCCGGCGTTACGGCGTGCCGACGGCCGGCACGTCCGCCCACTCGTTCACCCTCCTGCACGACAGCGAGTCCGGCGCCTTCCAGGCGCAGCTCGAGTCCCTCGGCAAGGGCACCACGCTGCTGGTCGACACGTATGACGTTCGCGCCGCCGTCGCCGAGGCCGTCCGACTGGCGGGGCCCGAGCTCGGCGGTGTGCGGCTGGACTCCGGCGACCTCGTGGCCCAGGCCCGCGAGGTGCGTCTGCAGCTCGACGAGCTCGGCGCGACCACGACCCGGATCACCGTGACCTCCGACCTCGACGAGTACGCCATCGCCGCGCTGGCCGCCGCCCCCGTCGACGGCTACGGGGTGGGGACGTCGCTGGTCACGGGGTCCGGCGCGCCCACCGCCGGCATGGTCTACAAGCTCGTCGCCCGCAAGGACGACGACGGCACCTGGGTCTCGGTGGCCAAGGCCTCGAGGTCCAAGACCTCGGTCGGTGGCCGCAAGTACGCCCTGCGGCGCCTCGACGAGCGCGGCGCGGCGCAGGCCGAGGTGATCGGGATCGGAGAGCGGCCAGTCAACGACGGCAACGACCGTGAGCTCCTCGTGCCGCTGATGCGCGGGGGCGAGGCCGTGGGCGACCTGTCCCTCGAGGCCGCACGGGCACGGCACGAGGCCTCGGTGGCCGAGCTGCCGGCACGCGCTCGCCGCCTGTCGCGTGGCGAGCCGGCCATCCCGACCCAGTACGTCGACGACGTGGAGGACTGAGCCATGACGGTGGGGACGGATCGGGACACGGCGACCGGCGGGGAGCCGGGGGCGTCGCGAGCGGACGGGGTCGACGAGAGCCGCGCGCTGCTGATCGTGGACGTGCAGGGCGACTTCTGCGAGGGCGGGTCCCTGGCCGTGGCCGGTGGCGCCGCGGTGGCGCGAGACGTCGCCTCGCTCGTGCTCTCCCACGAGGGCCGGTATGCCGCCGTCGTCGCCACCCAGGACTGGCACGAGGACCCCGGCGGCCACTGGGCGCAGGAGCCGGACTACGTCGACACGTGGCCCGTGCACTGCGCCGCCGGGACGCCGGGCGCCGACTTCCACGAGGGGCTGCGCCCTGCCCTGGACCGGGTCGACGTGGTCGTGCGCAAGGGCCGGCGGTCGGCCGCCTAGTCGGGCTTCGAGGGGCTGACGGCCGAGGGTGAGCCGCTCGCGGGCTGGCTCGCGTCGCACGGGATCACCGCCGTGGACTGCGTGGGCATCGCGACCGACCACTGCGTGCGGGCCACCGCCCTGGACGCGGTCGCGGCGGGGCTGTCCACCCGCGTGCTCCTGCATCTCACGGCAGGTGTCGCGCCGGACACGACCGAGCGCGCGCTGGGCGAGCTGCGTGCGGCGGGAGTTGAGCTGGTCGGCGCCCCGCGCCTCGGACCGGCCTGAGGCCACGCACCCCACCCGACACCCGCACCGAGGCCGTCTCACCCTGCAGCACGAGACAGGCGCGCCACCCCGAGACGTGGTCCGGGGCATCCGGGCGTCCGCGGTGTGGATCGCCTCAGCGGCGGCGGGGCGGCAGCGGGCCGCGCACTACGCAGGTCTTGCCGACCTTGTCGTGGATCGCCTGGTGCAGCGGCCGGTCGGCCAGCGGCCAGAGGCCGTCGACCAGCATCCAGACCATGCCGATGGCGCCCGGCAGGACATCGCCCAGCCTCTTCACGATCGTGCGCAGGGCGATCTGGCCGGCGGGCGCGGGGGCGGCGGCGTCGATGCTGCGAACGCTGATCCCCGTGACCAGGCGCCCGAGGGTGCGGCCCCACCGGCTCAGGCAGACGACCTCGTAGAGCACGGCGGCGGCGAACATCGCCCCCGCGACCTGCAGCTGCAGGGCCGCGCCCGGCATCGGGGTCTCCGGCAGCGTCGAGCTCCCGGCCGCCGCGGCCGCCATCGCCGCGTCCCACCAGGACTGCACCTGCGGGATCCAGTCGCGCATGAGGTATGCCGTGAGCGGCAGCATCACGAGCAGGACGAGAAGCCCGTCGAGGATCCAGGCGAAGAACCGTCGCCACCACCCGCTGAGGGGCTGCCCGTCCGGCGTGGTGTCCTGCGCCGGCTGGGCGTAGGCGCCGGGGTAGGGAGCCTGCTGGTGCTGGCGGGGGGCCTGCTCGGTGCCGCCGCCCCCGAGGCCGCCGGGCGGGGCGACATACGGGCTCTGCCCCGGACGACCGTCGCTCTGGTGGCTGGGCTGGCTGGGCTGGCTGTGCTGACCGGACTGGGCTTGACGGGCCTGCTGCTCACGCTGACGCTCGCGCAGGTGGAAGTCCTCGACGTGCGCGCCCTCGCCGATCTGGGACCGGGCGACCTGCGGCGCCACCTTCGGCGCCCGGTGGTCGCTCCACGAGACTCCGTCGAAGTAGCGGAGGTAGGTGGGGTCCTGGGGGTCGTCGTACCACCCTGATGGCTGGGTCATGCCCCTAGCCTGCCACGCCGACCTGCGGCCGACGGACGACGGCAGGCCGACGAGGCCGGCGGCAACCCGATGGGGGTATGTCGGTGCCGAGGACTACCCTGTCCCCGTGCTGTCAGCCATCCTGCGCCGTCACCTCGCGCGCCACCGCGGACCCCTCGTCCTGGTCCTGATCTTCCAGACCGTGCAGGTGCTGGCCAACCTCTACCTCCCCACGCTCAACGCCGACGTCATCGACCGCGGCATCGCGCAGGGGGACACCGGCTATGTCATGCGCACGGGCGGCTGGATGCTGGCGATCACGGTCGTGCAGATCCTCGCCAACCTGGTCGCGATCTACTACGGCGCGCGCACCGCGATGCGCTTCGGTCGCGACCTGCGGGCCGAGATCTTCAGCACCGTCGAGGAGTTCGCCGCCGAGGAGCTCGGCAAGTTCGGCGCGCCGTCGCTGATCACCCGCACCACCAACGACGTCCAGCAGATCCAGATGCTCGTGTTCATGACGCTCGTGATGATGGTGTCCGCACCCATCACCGCCGTCGGCGGGGTCGTCATGGCGCTGCGCCACGACGTCGCGCTGTCGGGCCTGCTGCTGGTCGTCGTGCCCGTCCTCGTCGGCTGCCTCGGGCTGATCATCGTGCGGCTGCACCCGTTGTTCCGCCGCATGCAGGTGCAGGTCGACGGCGTCAACCAGATCCTGCGCGAGCAGATCACGGGCGTGCGGGTCATCCGCGCGTTCGTCAAGGACCAGGCCGAGCAGGAGCGGTTCGCGGTCGCCAACGACGAGCTGCGCGACGTCGCGGTCACGGCGGGCCGGCTCATGACCTCGATGTTCCCCCTGATCATGCTCATCATGAACGTCTCGACCGTCGCGGTCATCTGGTTCGGCGGGCTGCGGGTCGACAGCGGCGACATGCAGGTCGGGGACCTCGTCGCGATGATGACCTATCTCATGCAGATCCTCATGTCGGTGCTGATGGCGTCGATGATGTTCATGGTCCTGCCCCGGGCGCAGGTGTCCGCCGAGCGCATCAGCGAGGTGCTCTCGACGCAGCCCACCGTGCGGGCGCCCGCCGAGCCGGTGCGACCGGTCGAGCGACGCGGGGTCGTGGAGCTGCGCGGGGTCAGCTTCACCTTTCCCGGCGCCGACGACCCCGTCCTGCGCGACATCGACCTGGTGGCCCGCCCCGGTCGCACGACCGCGATCATCGGGTCGACGGGGTCCGGCAAGACGACGCTGGTCAACCTGATCCCCCGGCTCATGGACGCCACGGCCGGCCAGGTGCTGATCGACGGCGTCGACGTGCGCGACCTCGACCTCGACGCCCTGTGGGAGTGCTTCGGTCTGGTGCCGCAACGTCCCTACCTGTTCACCGGCACGGTCGCCAGCAACCTGCGCCTGGGCCGCGAGGACGCCACCGAGGACGAGCTGCGGGCTGCGCTGGAGATCGCGCAGGCGCGGGAGTTCGTCGAGGCGATGGAGGGTGGCCTCGACGCCCCCATCACCCAGGGCGGCACCAATGTCTCTGGCGGCCAGCGGCAGCGCCTGGCCATCGCCCGCGCGGTCGTGCGGCGGCCTCTGGTCTACCTGTTCGACGACTCCTTCTCCGCGCTGGACTACGCGACGGACGCCGCCCTACGGGCAGCCCTGCGGCCCACCACCCGCGAGTCGACGGTGGTCGTGGTCGCCCAGCGGGTCAACACGATCCGGGACGCCGACGAGATAATCGTGCTCGACGAGGGCGCGGTCGTCGGCCGCGGTCGCCACGGCGAGCTCATGCAGACCTGCGAGACCTATCGCGAGATCGTGCTGTCCCAGCTGAGCGAGGAGGAGGCCGCATGAGTCCGTCCACGCAGGAGCGTCGCACCTCGCCCGCTCGCGGCCCGATGGCCATGGGCGCACCCGTGGCCAAGCCCGACGACTTCCGCGCCTCCGCACGGCGGCTCCTGCGCGACCTCACCGCGCACCGGGGCCACATCCTCGTCATCACCGTCCTCGGCGTGATCGGCGTGGCGTTCTCGGTGGTCGGGCCCAAGGTCCTCGGCCGGGCGACCGACCTCGTGTTCGCCGGCGCGATCGGGCAGCACCTGCCGGCCGGCGCCACCCGTGAGCAGCTTGTCGAGGGGCTTCGCGCACGCGGCGACTCGCGCATGGCGGACCTGCTGTCCGGCATGCCCGACCTCGTCCCCGGCTCGGGGGTCGACACCGGCGCCGTGGCGCAGGTGCTCGCGTGGGCGCTCGGGCTCTACGTCCTGTCCTCCGTGTTCACCTGGGTGCAGGTGTGGCTGACCACCACCGTCGTGCAGCGCACCGTCCACCGGATGCGCCACGACGTCGAGCACAAGCTCGAGCGGCTCCCGGTGCGCTACTTCGACACCGAGTCCCGCGGCGACATCCTGTCCCGCGCCACCAACGACGTCGACAACGTCGCCCAGTCGCTGCAGCAGACCATGACCCAGCTGCTCAACAGCGCCCTGACGGTCCTCGGCGTGATCGTCATGATGCTGACCATCTCGCCGCTGCTGACGATCGTCGCCGTCGTGAGCATCCCCGTCATGGCCGTGATCACCATGGCCATCGCCAAGCGCTCCCAGCCGCAGTTCCGCGAGCAGTGGGCGGCCACCGGGCGCCTCAACGGGCACGTCGAGGAGATGTACTCCGGGCAGCTGCTGGTCAAGGTCTTCGGTCAGCGTGCCGGTGCCCAGCGCACGTTCGCCGAGCACAACGACGCCCTCTACGAGGCGGCCTTCAAGGCTCAGTTCGTCTCCGGCATCATCCAGCCGGCCATGTGGTTCGTGTCCAACCTCAACTTCGTGCTCGTCGCCGTGATCGGCGGCGTGCGCGTGGCCTCGGGCTCCTTGTCCATCGGCGGGGTGCAGGCGTTCATCCAGTACTCCCGGCAGTTCAGCCAGCCGCTCGGCCAGCTCGCCGCCATGGCCAACATGCTCCAGTCGGGCGTCGCCTCGGCCGAGCGCGTCTACTCGCTGCTCGACGCCGAGGAGGAGTCCCCGGACGTGCCCTCGCGCACCGTGACGGCGACCGTGGGCGACGACGTCGCGGGCGGAGGCCGGGCAGACGGCTCGGCTGAGCGCACCGTCGCCGGTCGGGTGGCGTTCGAGGACGTCTCCTTCTCTTACTCCCCCGACACCCCGCTCATCGAGCACCTCGACCTGGTCGCCGAGCCGGGGCAGACCATCGCCATCGTCGGCCCCACCGGTGCCGGCAAGACGACCCTGGCCAACCTCCTGCTGCGCTACTACGACGTCGACGACGGCCGGATCACGCTGGACCGCACCGACATCCGCGCCCTGCCCCGCGGCGAGCTGCGGTCGGCGTTCGGCGTGGTCCTGCAGGACACCTGGCTGTTCACCGGCACCATCCGCGACAACATCGCGTATGGCGCCGCCCACCCCACCGAGGACGCCGTGGTCTCGGCGGCGGCCGCGGCCCACGCCGACCACTTCATCCGGACGCTGCCCGACGGCTACGACACGGTGCTGGACGACGACGGCTCGTCGCTGTCGGCGGGCCAGCGTCAGCTGCTCACCATCGCCCGCGCGTTCCTGGCCGACCCGTCGATCCTGATCCTGGACGAGGCCACCAGCTCGGTCGACACCCGCACCGAGGCCCTCGTCCAGGAGGCGATGGACCGGCTCCGCCGCGACCGGACGAGCTTCGTCATCGCCCACCGCCTCTCGACCATCCGTCACGCCGACCGGATCGTCGTCATGGAGCAGGGCGCGATCGTCGAGCAGGGATCGCACGACCAGCTCCTCGCCTCGGGCGGCGCCTACGCCCGGCTCTACCAGGCGCAGTTCTCCGGGGCCGTCGCCGAGGAGCCGTCCGCCTGAGG